>CAYVRW010000103.1:0-7958 GCA_964453575.1 uncultured Coxiellaceae bacterium
GGGCAAAGAGCTTGCCCCGCACTTGTTGCGGGGAGCGCAGCGAGGTGCCCACCATTGCTTTTGCATTCCTTAATCCTGCTTTTCATGTTAACATCGTGAAATGAAAACCGAGCTTATAAAATCAGAACTCAAAGCATCTCTACAGCTGGCCTCCCCTTTAGTTGCAGCGTTATTGGCACAAATCGCTATGGAAATAGTGAATATGGTCATGCTTGGAAAGTTAAGCGCTAATGCCTTGGCCGCCGGGGGGCTAGGTACGTCAATTTTTCTTTTGTTACTTGTCATTTGCAATGGAATTTTTAGTGCGACCGGTGTAATGATAGCAAGAGATTATGGTGCAAAAAATCACGCAGAAATCAATCTTACGTTATCTCAGTCACTCTATTTAGCTATAATCATATCCATACCATGTTTTTTTATTCTTCGATGGATACCACATTTTCTTATTGCAATAGGCCAAGACCCAGAAATCATTGCATTAACATCTATTTTTTTACATGCATTATCCTGGGGCATGCCAGGATTAATCGGTTATCTTGCATTACGTGAATTCGTTTCTGCATTATCATTCACACGCCTCATCATGTTTCTTTCTATCATTTTTGTTCCTTTTGCAGCCTTGTTAAATTATTTATTCATGTACGGTAAATTAGGATTTAAACCATTAGGCATTGCGGGAGTAGGATATTCAAATGCAATCATGGAGTGGTGCCTGCTTGGCGGCATGTTGTATTTTATTTTTAAAAGCAAAAAAATGCGGTCTTATTTTAATTTTCATCGCGGGCAAGCTATCAATTGGACCAAAATCAGAGAAATCATTAAGTTAGGCTTGCCGGTTAGCATAACCATGGGACTAGAAGCAGGCTTATTTTCTGTAACAAATATATTAATGGTTTATTTTGGGGTAAATGCTTTAGCAGCACATCAAATCGCCTTACAATGCGCCACTTTTGCATTCATGTTCCCTTTAGGCTTTGCTCAAGCAACCGCGATACGTGTAGGACAAAACTTAGGAAGCGGATCTGTGCAGAATGCAAAATACGCCGGTTATATAGGATTATCATTGGGAGCTGGTATTGCCATTATCACCGCTATCATTTTTTTAACTATCCCTACCTCTATTATTCATTTATTCATTCGTTTTAATGAACATAATGAACAAACCTTAATACCTATTGCAGTAAGCTTTATGAGTGTGATGGCATTGTTTCAAATTGTAGATGCTGCACAAGTTATTATGAACGGTGCATTGCGCGGTTTGAAAGATACCTTTGTGCCGATGTGGCTAGGTTTATTATCGTATTGGTTATCGGGATTGCTTAGCGGATATATTCTTGCATTTAAACTTGAATTAGGTGGTATTGGATTGTGGTGGGGATTAGGGATTGGTATAAGTGTATCTGCTATGTTATTGATTTTACGGTTTAATTATCGAATTCAACATGAAAAAATAAGCCCGTCATATTGACTAAGCAATGTACATTCTGTTAAGATATGCTAAATCTTTAATCCAAAGATATTTTATATGCCGAAATTTTTATGGGCCTCTCCCGAAGAAGCAGAACGTGAATGGAAGTTTGCCAAAGACCAACTTATTCAAGATAATAAATTATTACCGAATGGCACTAAGCTTAGAAGAAACGATCATCAAAAAAATCTAAATCATTCATTTCTGATCACTGATGATCGAATTATCGCTTTATCTGGAAAAGGCATTTATCTGTCTAGGCAAGGTATTAGTAGTGTTTATGCTAACACAAAATTAGCTGAAGATGAGAAAGGAAATTTGTTTGTATTAAAAATTATTAAGAAAAAAAACATGGATCCAAAATCGATAAGATCCGATGTTCGAGCTGATTCACCCGCTGATGAAGCTATTGCAGCGCAAGATTTCGGAATAGCGGGCAATCTTACTACACGTCAAAATACCTTATATATTCTGTATCAATATCTTGGTATTTCTTTAGAAAAGTATTTTGAGGACAAAGGCAGGCGATTATCTCTTGATAAATGTTACGAATTATCAATTAAGATTTCACTTGCTCTATATGCGATTCATTCTGGAAAAAAAGCACAATCAAAAAGACGCTATAAACACGGCGATATTCATTCCAAGAATATTGTTATCGATGATCAAGATCAACCTCATTTTATTGATTTTGGAAAGGCTACTAGGATTCTTTTAAATTATCTTTTAAATGATAGAGATAATTATCTTTTAAATTATAGCGATGATATTCAAGAGATGTTACGTTTATTTTTATACAAAGAACAGCATAACAAAGTGAGTGGGATTTTTGCTGATTGGAGGATGGAATATGATTTTTATTTTGGACAGAATGAAACAGTAGATGATGAGTATAAGCCTACTTACGATGAAAAAAATCAACGATACAAACTTAGAAAACATAGGGTTTACTTGTATTTCGACCCTTCTGATGTTAGAGATGAATGTTATCATTCTGTTCGTTATATGGTTGAAGATCTAAAAGCTAATTGCCAGTACCATGGGCTCATAAAGATAGATAACTTAGGCTTTGTTAAATTACCTAAAGTAGGAGGATCGGGAATACACGATTTAAGTGAACAAGATGAATCAAGTCTAAAAAAAATGATACTTACCGAAGCAAGTCGAAATAGCCACATTGTAATCAACAATGAAAACGAAGTATTGTTTAATATGTTAAATAATCCGACTGAAACTGCTGACACTCATACTGCTCTGGACATCGCTGAAACCTTGACTTTATGCCGTTTTAAGTTAGAAGCTTATCGAAATTCTTTTAGGGGACTTTCTGAAGATATACGCCTGCAAGCCATTCACGCACTTAATTCAACAAGTACAAAAATTTTCGCTTTATATGAACAATTACAGGCTTTGCCTAATCATAGCGATATAGCAGCTTTTATAAAGCAATGCATCGTGGCTCATCCGGATCGTAAAAATGATTTTTCTGCGGACACTCTTAATCAACAATTTCCCATGCTCTCTGAAGACGATGCACGTTCATTAAAACAAAAATTAACTGACATTATTACAAGTATGGATGCATCTCAAAAAGCCGGACTTACGTCTGAAATCGGCATTTTCGCTCAGAAAAATAATACTGGAGTAGTGGAAAAAAACAATCCTCATAATCGTTCAAATCAAATGAAGTAATTAGGCCCTGACGGCGTCGTCGCCCCCTTTTTCAAAGGGGGTTATTGACGCGTGGTATTAAATACCAAAATCCAGAATAATTTCCTCAGATGGTCCACTTAGTGTTGTCGGGCCGTTCGACGCTCGTTGAAATAATCCGGGCTTTTTTGAAGGGTTTTCATTCTTAGATTCATCGACGACTGTAAGCGTATTTTGTTTTATCCATTGATGTATCTCATTTTTGCTTTTTTCTTCAAGCATGTTCACAAGAACCCAATTACTTGGCTCTTTCATTTTGTTTAAGATCGGCTGGAAAGAATCTTTCCATTGACATTGACACAGCTCCTCTATTTCATTGACCAGTCTTGAACTCGTTACAACGTAAGGAATATGTCCTCTTTCTGTTGCCAACTTTATGACTTCTGGCAAATATTTTTTTGGATCTTTCTTTAAGGATTCTCCATCTGTTGGAAAATCTTTTGGTAACTTGCTTCTGATAATACTCGTTATTACTGCTTCTTTTACATCTGATCCGATAAGTCGATAACAAAACCTATTATCCTGAAGAAAGCAACACTCAATAGTATTCTTTTTTGATTCCCTTTCTGACATTAAAACGTCTTTATACGTTTCACCATCTGGTAATACAACGAGTTCATCATACCTTTCACCAAATGTTATTTTGGTTGCAACAAAGAGTATATGACATGCAGCTATATTTGTGGGTTCTTCAGAAACCTTTTCAAGCAATTGTCTCAAAGAAGTGGTTTGAGTGCACCGATTATCAATAACGAAAATAATGACACCATTTTTTTCCTTTATCTCATTTATCTTTTCTATTAATTTCGTATGGATTGCTTCATCTTCGTTATCCACTAGAGAAGGCGTATCGTAATAAGAAATTTTTCCAATATCATCATTGAATGCATTAATTTCCGTTGTTCCATTGCCAAATAGTGCATGAGAGATTGCTGGTGCCGAATGGCCGTCAGCAACATCTAGTACGTCCAAGTCACCGGGCATTTTGACAGAAGCCATCTTTTTTCCGAGCAGATAATTAATCAACGTACTTTTTCCAGCTCCGGGACCGCCTATAACTAATATGGGTAAAAAATTATTATCAGTTTTATCTTTTGTAGATCTTGATTCCATAACGACACCTCGTAATTTATTAAATCCAATCCCTAACCACCAAAAAATCCGTATAAAGTTTTTCTTCATCACTCCCCTTCTCTGGATGCCAATCATATATCCAGTTAACAACGGGAGGTAATGACATCAAAATCGATTCTGTTCGGCCATTCGACTGCAAGCCAAATAACGTACCTCTATCATAAAGTAAATTAAATTCAACATATCTGCCGCGTCTATAACATTGGAATTGCCGTTCTCGTTCGCCAAAAGTTTGATGTTTTCGTTTCGCAAGAATAGGTTGATACGCTTTAATAAAATGATCTCCAACACTTTGCATGAATGCAAAAGAAGTCTCAAAATCCCATTCATTTAAATCATCAAAAAATAGACCGCCTATACCACGCGGTTCATTACGATGTTTTAAATAAAAATAATCGTCACACCATTTTTTATACCGCGCATAAACATCATTGCCAAATGGATCGCAGGCTGATTTTGCAGTCTTGTGCCAATGCTTGGCATCTTCTTCGTAACCATAATAAGGCGTTAAATCAAATCCCCCGCCAAACCACCAGTGTGTATTATCAACCACTACAAATCTAACATTAGCATGCGTGGTAGGAACATAAGGGTTACGAGGATGTATCACAACTGACACACCCATCGCTTGAAAGGATTTTTGGGCTAAATCAGGACGTCTTAAAGTGGCAGCCTGCGGTAAAGCCTGTCCTTCTACATGCGAAAAATTGACCCCAGCTTTTTCAATGACAAGACCATCAGCCATCACCTTGGTTAAACCGCCGCCTCCTGACGGGTGCTCCCAGGCATCTTCTATGAATGAAGCTTGGCCGTCCTCTTTTTCAAGCATATGACATATGCGATCCTGTAACCCTCGCAAATAATGCTTAATTTGAGGAAGCACAATATTAAGTTTCATGTTCTATCAATCCGCCGAAAAAGTCGTATAATACGCCACAAAAACCCATACAGCAATTTTGCCGGAGTGATCACCACATGCATGACACCTTAAATGTACGCCGCACGCTATCCGTTAATAACATAAACTATGATTATTATAGTTTGGAAGCTGCTGAAAAATCAGGCTTAACTGGCTTATCAAACCTGCCTTTTTCCCTAAAAATACTGCTAGAAAATTTATTACGCCATGAAGATGGCAATAGCGTAACCTCAGATGATATCAAAGCGGTTACCGAATGGTTAAAGGACAAACGCTCTGATCGTGAGGTTGCCTACCGTCCAGCGCGCGTGCTTATGCAAGATTTTACCGGTGTTCCAGCAGTGGTCGATCTAGCAGCCATGCGCGATGCAATTACCCGTATGGGCGGCAATCCTGATTTGATCAATCCTTTATCACCTGTGGATTTGGTCATTGACCACTCTGTTCAGGTTGATCAATATGGAACCAAAGATGCTTTATCTGCCAATTCTCATTTGGAAATGGAAAGAAATAGCGAACGCTATGAATTTTTACGCTGGGGACAAAGAGCCTTTCAAAATTTCCAAGTGGTGCCGCCCGATACCGGCATATGCCACCAAGTCAATTTAGAATTTCTTGCTAAAACTGTCTGGACACAAGAAATCAATGGCAAAAAGATAGCTTACCCTGACACTTTGGTAGGTACTGATAGCCATACCACCATGATTAATGGCCTAGGAGTCTTAGGCTGGGGCGTAGGCGGTATTGAAGCGGAAGCTGCTATGTTAGGCCAACCTATCTCTATGCTGATTCCAGAAGTCATTGGCGTGAAGCTCATTGGCAAAATGCGTGAAGGTATCACCGCAACGGATCTTGTTTTAACGATTACTCAACTCTTACGTAAAAAAGGTGTGGTCGGTAAATTTGTCGAATTTTTTGGCCCAGGATTAGCAGAGTTAGCACTTGCCGATAGAGCGACCATTGCCAACATGGCGCCTGAGTATGGTGCAACCTGCGGCTTTTTCCCTATCGATCAAGCAACCCTAGATTACTTACATTTATCCGGCCGCGACTATCAAACCATTGCATTGGTTGAAGCTTATGCCAAAGCGCAAGGACTTTGGTATCACCAAAATGATGCAGATCCTCAATTCACTGATATGCTAGAAATTGATTTATCTACCATTGAAGCAAGTGTCGCAGGGCCAAAACGTCCTCAGGATAAAGTGACATTGCCTAACGTTACCGCAACTTTTAATCAAGTATTCGGTAATCCTATGCAAAAAACTAACGATTTAAATCACGGCGATGTGGTGATTGCAGCCATTACAAGTTGTACGAATACGTCTAATCCCAGCGTTTTGATGGCGGCAGGTTTAGTGGCTAAAAAAGCTTATGAAAAAGGCTTAACGACTAAACCATGGGTTAAGACTTCTCTTGCCCCAGGATCACAAGTGGTAACACGTTATCTTGAAGAATCCGGTTTGCAAAGTTATTTAGATAAGATGGGTTTCGCAACAGTAGGATACGGTTGCACAACTTGTATAGGCAATTCTGGACCATTACCTGAAAAAATCGCAAAAGCCATCACTGATAATGAACTTATTGTATCTGCTGTGTTATCCGGCAATCGAAATTTCGAAGGCCGCGTGCATGCTTTAGTTAAAGCAAATTGGTTAGCTTCCCCTCCTCTAGTCGTTGCATTTGCACTTGCTGGAACGACACAAATTGATTTAACCAAAGATATATTAGGTCATGATAAAGAAGGTAAACCCGTTTATTTACAAGATATTTGGCCTAGCAATGCTGAAGTAGTACATGAAGTTTCTAAAATCAGTAATAAAATGTTTAAAGAACAATATTCAGATGTATTCACCGGCAGTGCAGAATGGCAAAAAATATCAATTCCGCAATCGAATACTTATACCTGGCAAGATGATTCCACTTATATTCAGCATCCGCCATTTTTTAACGATATGACGCTCTCACCTCACGATGTACAAGATATTAAACAAGCACGTATTCTTGCGTTACTGGGTGATAGTATTACTACAGATCATATTTCACCAGCTGGTTCGATTAAAAAAGACAGCCCTGCTGGTAAATATTTACTGAGTAAAGGTGTTAAACCGGAAGATTTTAATTCTTTAGGTGCAAGACGCGGTAACCATGAAGTCATGATGCGCGGTACTTTTGCAAATATTCGTATCAAAAACGAAATGGTTCCTGGTGTAGAAGGTGGTTTCACTCAATATATTCCTACAGGCGAAACACTTTCTATTTATGATGCAGCAATGCGTTATCAAGAAAACCATGTGCCATTGATTATTATTGCTGGAAAAGAATATGGCACGGGTTCCTCAAGAGACTGGGCAGCAAAAGGTCCGAAATTATTAGGCATCAAAGCCGTTATCGCTGAAAGTTTTGAGCGTATTCATCGATCCAACTTGATTGGTATGGGCATATTACCCTTAGAATTTACCAAGGGTATGACACGTCAATCACTTAAGCTTATCGGCGATGAGGTCATTGATATTGTAGGCCTTTCAAACCAGATCAAACCGCGTTCTCATTTGAAAGCGGTGATACATCGTACGGATGGCAGTAAAACCGACATCGAAGTGTTATGCCGTATCGATACGTTGAATGAATCTGAATATTATCGTCATGGTGGTATTTTGCAATATGTATTAAGATCGCTTGTGAATTAAGCACATGTAGGGTGGGCAAAGGAGCTCTGCGACGTGC
>CAYVRW010000104.1:0-7768 GCA_964453575.1 uncultured Coxiellaceae bacterium
CGTTGGAGGGGAGAGGGGCTCTCTTCTCAAAATTATGCGTCGATCCTACAGCCCCGGCCCCTCCTCCAAAAAAAGCGTTTGGAGGAGGGGTGACTAAAAGTAACATTCAAATTAACAGGTAGGGATTACTCTTTAACTTCCTCTTTCCTTCGCAAAAACGCCGGGATATCCAAGTAATCAAACTCTTGATGATTAGTATTTGGCAAAGATACTTTAGCCTGAGCTTGTTGAGTATGGGTTTGAATCACAGGCGTTGAATGAATCAATGGTGCGCCATTCTTACGCATGACGGCTGGTTTATCTAAATAATTATAATCCAGCGATCCATCGGCTTTGGTAGCTTCAGGTGCGCGGGCTGTTTGAATTTGTTTGCGGCCTAAGCCAGTGACAATGACGGTGACGCGCACTTCATCGCGCAATTCAGGATCGATGACGGTACCGACCACTACAGTTGCACCTTCTGAGGTGATATTTTTGATGGCTTCACCGACTTCTTCAAATTCACCAATAGACATGTCTAAACCAGCGGTGATATTAACAAGCACGCCGCGTGCGCCGCTCATATCGACATCTTCTAATAAGGGGCTAGAAATAGCAGCTTCAGCGGCTAAACGTGCACGATTATCGCCGGATGCAACACCTGTGCCCATCATAGCCATGCCCATCTCAGACATCACGGTTCGTACATCGGCAAAGTCCACGTTAATTAATCCTGGACGAGTGATAAGTTCTGCAATACCTTGCACCGCGCCGCGTAACACATCATTAGCAGCTTTAAATGCATTCACTAACGTAACATTTTTTCCTAATACGGTGAGCAATTTATTATTTGGAATGGTAATTAATGAATCCACATATTGCGTTAAATTCGCAATACCTTGGTCTGCGACTTGCATTCTCACCCTACCTTCAAAGGTAAAAGGTTTTGTGGTCACAGCAACGGTTAAAATACCTAATTCTTTAGCAATTTGCGCAAAAATAGGAGCAGCCCCTGTGCCTGTACCGCCACCCATACCGGCTGTGATAAATACCATATCTGCACCGGTTAAAGCAGTTTTAATACGTTCTCTATCTTCTTCTGCAGAACGGCGGCCTATTTCTGGATTGGCGCCTGCACCTAATCCTCTGGTAATGGATTCACCTAGCTGAATAAGCGTACTGGCTGAAGATTTTTTCAATGCTTGCGCATCGGTATTCGCACAAATAAATTCAACACCTTCAATACATCCCGTCATCATGTGTTCGATTGCATTGCCGCCACCGCCGCCTACGCCAACTACTTTAATGATTGCATTTTGAGGATTCGCTTCTGATAATTGAAACATAGGATGTCCTTACATTAATTTTCTATTAAAATATAATACCGTCGTCCCGCGGCTTGTCCGCGGGATCCAGCGATTCTTAAAAATTTCCCTGAAACCAACCTTTCATTTTGCCCCATAAACCTTTGACAGTAGGATGGCTTAAAACTTCAGTCTGCGTATCACGTTGTTGCATGCCGTAGAGTAACAAGCCAACGCCTGTGGCATAAATAGGATTATCGGTAATAGCTGTCAATCCTGTGACATTTTGCGGTGAACCGATACGAACAGGAACTCGGAACACACGCTCACCAAGTTCTGCAGCACCTTCTACTTTAGAGCCGCCACCGGTCAACACAATGCCTGCAACGATTAAATCTTCCAAACCGCTACGGCGAATTTCTGCCGCAACCAGCGAAAATAATTCTTCATAACGTGCTTCTACGACTTCAGCTAGGGCACGTTTCGAAATATGCCGCCCTGATTTATCACCTACCGTCGGAAGATCAATGACTTGATTGATATCAGCCAGATCTTGTAATGCACAAGCATGTTTTAATTTAATGTCTTCGGCATTACGCGTAGGTATGCGTAAGGCAATCGCAATATCATTCGTGACTTGATCACCTGCAATCGGAATGACTGCGGTATAACGAATAGAACCATTAGTAAAAATGGCAATATCAGTGGTACCACCCCCGATATCAATCATACATACACCCAACTCTTTTTCATCATCGCTGAGCACAGACTGACTTGAAGCAAATTGTTCTAACACAATATCACTGGCCACTAAACCGCAACGTTTCAAACATTTCACAATGTTTTGTGCGGCGCTGACAGCGCCCGTCACAATATGCACTTTAGCTTCTAGCCGTACCCCTGACATACCGATAGGTTCACGGATAGCATCTTGACTATCGATAATGAATTCTTGCGGTAAGATATGTAATATTTTTTGATCGGCAGGAATCGCCACCGCTTTTGCAGCATCGATGACCCGATCAACATCGACTTGACTGACTTCGCGGTCTCGAATAGCCACAATGCCATGAGAATTAATGCTGCGAATATGACTGCCTGCAATACCGGTATAAGCAGAATAAATTTGACAACCCGCACTGAGCTCTGCCTCTTCAACAGCGCGTTGTATGGATTGAACAGTGGACTCGATGTTAACCACCACCCCGCGCTTTAAACCTTGCGAAGGATGTGAACCTAGTCCAATAACATTCAATTTCCCATCCGTCATCACCTCACCCACAATAGCGACGACTTTAGAGGTACCTATGTCAATGCCCACCATTAAATCTTTATTTGGCTTCTTTGCCATAATTTTATTTCCAATATGTTAATATAATTTTCGTTAGCGTGTTTTACAGTTATTATGCTTTCCAACGTACAGCCAAACCATTGGTGTAACGCAAATCAACATAATCAACGTCTTTGCTTCTATCCCCAACAATTTTCGGATACACTTTCACAAAATGCTCGATGCGAGTCAAGACATCTTTATATCCCATATTTAATTTAATTCCATTATTTAACGTAACTTGCCATGTTAATGCCGGACTGAACTCTAATTTTACAATTTTAAGCTGCAAAGGCTGCAATAATGTCATCATTTTATGATAATAACTAAGCAGTTGCATATGGTCGCCTTCAGGCCCCACAAACACCGGCAAATCTTCCGGATTACTATCATGACTTGGACTAAATATTTCGCCAGAGGTAGTTAATAAACTCCCATGGTTCCAGCGGGCAACCGGTTTTTTTTCTACAACTTGAATGACAATTTGATTAGGCCAGATACGACGCACATACGTTTCTGATACCCAAGAAAAGTGCATCATGGTTTCCTTAATCAAATCAACATCCACTGTAAAAAAACCTTTTTTCACTAAAGGCAATAACAAATGCTGAACTTCTTGATGATCAATATGTTCAAGACCTGCGATTTTGACTTCTTTAATAGGAAAGTAATGAGCAGTTTTAAAGTGATTAAATAGCAATGAAATAGCATACACAAGTAGAATAAAACTCGTAAGCTTAACTACAAGCTTCCAAGAAACCTTGAAATCTTTATAATGTTTCCTTACTTGAGTAATAATCATCCTTGATCCTACCTTGCTAGTTCTCGCCCAACAAAACAGACTTCTGGAATTAAACTCACGCCATGTACTTGCATCACTTTTTCACCAATATGCTTTATTAATGCTTCTATATCACTTGCACTAGCACTGCCTTCATTGATAATAAAATTAGCATGCTTTTCTGAAACACTTGCACCCCCAATGGCGGTACCTTTCAAACCTGATAACTCAATCAGTTTTGCTGCATAATGGCCCGGAGGATTACGGAAAACTGAACCGCAATTAGGTAATCCCGTGGGTTGCGATGCATTGCGTTTTTCTAATAATACACGAATATTTTCCAGAGAGCGTGTTTTTTCTCCGGGTGCTAATTTAAAATGGCCCGCAACAAACCATTCATCCGTAAAACGGCTCACATGCCGATAGCCTACCTCATATTCCGCAGCTTGTCTTACTCTTCTTTCACCTATTCGATTAATGGTTTCCACTTGTTGTACCCATGACCAGGTTTCACCCCCATAACATCCTGCATTCATGGCAAGCGCACCACCTACAGTTCCAGGAATACCGGCCATAAATTCAAGACCTGTTAAATCTTGTCTTGCCGTATATCTTGCAAGCTGCGCGCAAGAGACACCGGCCTCAGCACGTACTAAATAATCTTCTTTTTGTGTGGACATATTTACTAGACCACCTTGGGTCACAATGACAACCCCTTCCATACCGCCATCACGAATCAACACATTACTGCCTAAACCCAACCAAAACAGGGGAACATTTGCAGGCAGTTGGTGTAAAAAAATCACCAAATCGTCGAGATCAGCCGGTATATATAACACTTCAGCAAGGCCGCCTACTCGCCACGAGTTATAATCCGCGAGTGAGGCGTTTCGCATTAAACGACCGCGTAATGATTGCGTATCCAGTTGCATTAACCAACCTCTTTAACCAAAGAAGTCATGACTGACTCACGTAACTGCGATGCGGCCAAATTAGATGCTAATGTACCAATATTGCCAGCACCTTGCATAAGCAATATGTCACCATCCATCAAAACTTCTTGTAAGCGGCTAGCCAATAATGCATGGTCTGTCACTAGATGAGGAATGACTTTACCGCGCTCCTGAATCGTTTGCATCAGTGATGCACTATCTGCACCTGGAATAGGCGTTTCACCTGCTGGATAAACATCTAATAACATTAATACATCGGGATTCGATAAAACCGTACAAAAATCATTAAATAAATCATGGGTACGGGTATAACGATGCGGTTGATAAACCATCACAAAACGTTTGTCTGGCCAACTTTGTCTAGCCGCTTGTATGGTTGCCGCTATTTCTCTTGGATGATGACCATAATCATCAATCAAGGTAATATTGCCGCCTTTTTGCAAAGGGAAGTTGCCGTAGATTTGAAAACGGCGGCCTATTCCTGAAAAATTCTCTAAAGCACGCTGAATGGCTTGATCTGAAATATTTAATTCGGTTGCCACCGCAATCGCAGCTAATGCATTTAAAACATTATGCTTACCTGGCAAATTTAAAGTAATTTCTAACTTATTTTTATCGGGCCGCTCGACCACAAAATGCATACGCGTCCCAGTTTGTAAAATTAACGTTGCTCTAAAATCAGCATCTTCTTCAAATCCATAAGTTACATACGGACGTGAAACATCCGGTAGAATACGTCTTACTTCAGGGTCTTCCACGCACAATACGGCCAAACCATAAAAAGGTAATCGATTTAAAAAGTCGACAAATGCTTTGCGCAATTCAGAAAAGTCATTGTGATAAGTGCCCATATGGTCTGCATCGATATTAGTAATAATCGATACCATAGGATTTAAATGCAAAAAGGATGCATCACTTTCATCCGCTTCGGCCACTAAATAACGCCCTGTTCCAAGACGTGCATTACTGCCTGCGCTATTCAAGCGTCCGCCAATGACGAACGTGGGATCAACGCCTTCCTCAGCAAGGATACTGGTCATTAAACTGGTAGTTGTGGTTTTACCATGTGTTCCCGCAATGGCAATCCCATGGCGAAAACGCATCAATTCACCTAACATTTCTGCGCGTTGTACAATAGGAATATGCGCTTCACGTGCTGCAACGAGTTCTACATTATTCACATCCACAGCAGAAGAGCGCACCACTACATCAGCATGTTCAACATACTGAGCTTGATGACCGCGATAGACCTCAGCGCCGATAGAGGACAAGCGTTTTGTCAAAGCATTATCTGCTAAATCCGACCCTGACACGCGATATCCCTGACTTAACAGTACTTCGGCAATGCCAGCCATACCCACACCGCCAATACCGACGAAATGAATATGTTTAATACGTCCCATTTCAAATGTCCAACTCAATGACAAATCTCCTCACAAATGTTTAACACTTTTTCAGTCGCATCAATTTTGCGTAACTGAAACGCTGCTTTTGCCATGGCCATACGTTTGTCGGCCGAACTGCATAATTCCTGCAATAATTTTACCAATACATCAACTGATAAATCAGCTTGCTGCACCAAGATAGCTGCTTTTCCTTGCGCCATGTAATTTGCATTCGCAGTTTGATGATCATCTACCGCATAAGGATAAGGTACTAAAATGGCCCCTAATCCTACCGCACATAATTCCGCAATCGTAAGCGCTCCTGCACGACATAATACCACATCTGCCCACTCATAGGCTTTATCCATTTCATTAATAAACGGGACAACGTGGGCGCTAAGACCTAAGGTTGCATAAGCTTTGGCAGTATCAGCAAATTGTATATTTCCAGCCTGGTGCATAATATCAGGTCGTATTGATTCGGGTAGTTTTGCTAAAGCTTTTGGCAATAACTCATTCAATGCTGTAGCGCCTAAACTGCCGCCAAATATCAATAAGCGCGGCTTTGCTCGGTTCACAAGTCTATTTTCAGGTGCTATGACGGCTGATATTTCTTTTCTTACCGGGTTTCCAGTCGTAATTGCTTTTTTAAAGGTATTGGGAAACCCTTCTAATACTTTGGTGGCAATCGTTGCTAACCATTTATTGGTAAGACCGGGTTTGGCATTTTGTTCATGAATAACAAGCTTTTTCCGTAATAAAAAAGCTGCAATCCCGCCTGGGCCGCTGACAAAACCACCCATGCCAATGACTACATCAGGATTAAATTTTTTTATGATACGTTTTGCTTGAAGAGTCGCTCGCAACAGCCGCCATGGACCAAAAAATAAATCCTTCCAGCCTTTGCCGCGCAGTCCGGTAATACTCATGTAATGCAGCTTAAAATCAGCTTCTGGAACCACTTTTGCTTCTAAACCTTTGCGGGTCCCTAACCACTCAACCGTAACCCCTTGTTCACGAAAACATTTAGCCACAGCAAGCCCTGGAAAGACATGCCCTCCTGTTCCACCTGCCATGATAAGCACACGTTGTAATTTAGTCATTTTGCAATCCTAGCATGAACATGCGGCTTTCATAATCAATTCTTAAGATAAGCGCAATAACTATACAATTTATGAGCATGCTGCTGCCGCCATAACTTACCAAAGGCATGGTTAAACCTTTGGTGGGCAGTACGCCTGAATTCACCCCCACATTGACGGCAAACTGGATAGCAATCCAAATCCCAAAACCATAAGCTAAAAATCCAGAAAACGAACGTCCCAAAAGCTGTGCCTGACGTCCTATCCAAAAAATGCGTAACACCATAAAACAAAATAACGAAATAACTACTAACACCCCAAACAAACCCAGTTCCTCAGCAATCACCGCAAAGAGAAAATCCGTATATGATTCAGGAAGATAGAATAACTTTTGAATGCTGTTTCCAAGTCCTACACCAAACCATCCGCCGCGGCCAAATGCAATCAATGATTGAGTTAACTGATAACCGCTATTATAGGGGTTCGCCCATGGATTTAAAAATGAGGTTAATCTTGCCATACGATAAGGTTCTGAAATAGCAACCATGGATAACCCTATGAGTACAATAATAAATAATAAGACGAAATGTTTGACCCGCATGCCTGATAAAAACATCATGCCCAAGGCAGTCACGATAATCACCACCGTTGCACCAAAATCGGGTTCGCATAACAACAATAATGCGATCATTCCCAAGATGCCTATGGGTTTTAAAAAGCCGGTTAAATGGGTTCTGATTTCGGTATTTCTACGAAATAAATAACCTGCTAAATAAATCACGATGGCTAACTTAGCCAATTCAGACACTTGAATGCGCAGAGGACTTACTCCAATCCAGCGGGAACTGCCATTTACGGAATGCCCAATACCAGGCAGCAAAACCAGGGCTAATAACGCGATAACACCAATCAAAAACAAGCCGCCTAGCTTTTCCCATGTGGAAATTTTAAATT
>CAYVRW010000105.1:0-7687 GCA_964453575.1 uncultured Coxiellaceae bacterium
AAAAAAGCATTTGGAGGAAGGGGGGACTAGAAGCTATAGCACCGTGAACACTTACAATATTGCTATTTTCCCTAAAAACTAATGTTACTTTACGTTAAATAACTCTAAAATATTCTTCCGAAAACTCAAATCATTATCCTCTTGCTTCATTGCATGATAAAGTTGATTTTGTTTTTTGATGATGGATGTTCTATCCATCAACAACTTCTCGCAACCTTGAACAAAGGCTTGTTCGTTATTTGCTTCACATAAAATCATAGCGTCTAAAAAATCATTAGGAATGCGTTCAGTAATAAACTCTAGACGACTAGCAACAACGGGCGTCTGATAGATTAATGCTTCTAAAATCTGCGGCGGAAAGTTGCCTTCAGCGAGAGACGTAAAACATAACATAGCAGCATGACGATATAATTCTGCTAATTGTTCATCACTTACTGTATAAAAAAATAATACCCTGCTCTGATGTTTCATTGCGCAAAAAACATCGAGGGCTTTTTTATCAGAGTCAATTTTTGTAGTTAACACAAGGTTTATATCATGCCCATTATTAACTAAGATTTCAAAAACACTTAATAATAATGACAAATTTTTATTTGGACGTGCTCGAGTAGGATAAAAAATATAAGGTTTGGACAACAATTCTTTATCAATGAAAGCACCCCCTTCTTTTTTGACTACATTTAAACAAGGCAAATAGGATACTTCAATTTTTTCAGAAGACACATTCAAACGGGAATGAGGAAGATAAGATTTTGTAAAATTAGAATTACAAAATACTTTATGTGCTTTTTGCGCAAGCAATCGACCCACTCGAGTATGAATTCCTTCAAATTTTTTAAATTCCTTGGTATCATGAAAAAAATGAGGCATATAATCGGGTAAATACAAAATGCTTTTTTGTTTTAATCTCAAAGCATCCGGAAACAAATAATAATGCGGGATAAAAACGGAAGTGCAATGGCTATCCTGGTTAATAACATCAATATGCCAATCATAGCTTTTTGAGTTTTCATTAATATAATTAAGACTACGTTGATAATCACGAAAATCCTGATGATACAATTGCATTTTTATTACTATTTTTTTCAAAAATTCCCAATGCTTTTTTAAAAAAATACTTTTCATTCCCAATTTAATAATATTTTTAATATACGGCACTATTTGCTTTCTTTTATCAATACTGACTGATTGGGTTACGATAGGTTGTTGTAACTCATTCGGATTAATACATATGATGCGCACTTTATCTTTATGTGGATGATCTCTGAAATAACCATTCAAACTTACCGCCTGATCTGCTTTTGCTGTTATACATATTTCAATATCAGGCATAGCGGCTAATATCAACACTATTTGCCGTACCACTCTTGCGATACCTTCATAGGCCGAATAAACCCCATCACAAAAAATTACATCACATGCAGAATAATGATAAAAAATATAAATACGTTTTATCCTTGGAGCTAAACTTCGTTCATCCATGATATGCCAATTCGACGCTTTATTTTCCTTCGCCAATAACTCTCTAAATGTTTTATCAAAAATCGGCCACACCTTATCTGGATGATACCTATCTCTCACTTCCTGTTGAGACGCGATCACTTCCTCAACAAAGCAGTTATCATTTTTTAATAACAAACCAGCTTTATAATGAGCTTCCTCAATGTTCACACATCGTCCAGGCGAATGATGTTTAAAATATTTATCTAATAATGATCCGGCAAGATAAAGCACAGGTCCGCCAAATATCATCATTTCGATAGGCGGCAAAAAACAAACGGTTGGTTCTGTATAAGTGTATAGATAACCGGATGATTTTTGAAATCGAGAAATAAGCTCAGTTCTCGGTAGTGTTCCAACTAAATTTGGTTTGCTAATAGTTGATACTTGAACACCGTAATATTTGTAATGCGATTGATAAAAGTTTTCCTGCAAAAAATGATAATGTTTCTCATAATATGGATTCGTGACATTAGGGCAGGTCAGTGCAATTTCTGCATTTTTATGAGTGATACCGCGCCAAGTATCCTGAAACTCAAACACATCAGGTGTCAAACAATATGGGACGATACTTTCCCTTTCTCTAAACCAACTATCATCATGCATTGCCGATTCGATAGCATGAGGCACAACCCAAAAATTATCTCTTGAGGTAATCATGTGCATTGCTTTATGTGATTCTAGTACTTTACTTAATACAGATGTATGACCATAAAGACGATAAATTATTTTTCCCTTGAAAACCTTTAACATTTCAATCAACCATAGCGGCTCAATAGTCAAAATAACCGTATCAAAATAAGCATTCAGTATGTCCGCCATCTCAGGAGTAATAACATTATAGAAGAAATTGTAGTTCGCTAATTTATCAAAAATGTCTTTCGGTAATGTCGTGGCTTGATTCAGGTCCCAATCCAAACAAGCAGACTGATCTTTCCTGTCACTTAAATAAGGGGGATTAAATACTTCAAAACCCAATTGTCTTATTCTAGGCAGTTCAGTTTTAACTAAAATTTTATGCATACCTAGCCAGAATATCCGCTTGCGAGTCATGCTAACCTTCTTATCAAAAACTCAAAATTTTGGGCATACGAAATAATCTGCATTAAAAATATACTCGTACAACCTTCTTAATAAATAAAATAGCATACTGGCATAATAGGTTAAACATTGCATGTCATTTTATAGCGGTTTAAAAAAGTATGGTCATAGTTGTTTTTCGCTCCAGAGCATACATCCATGTATTTTGGGTGACATCCTGTCACCAAGTCGCTTAAAACAACTATGACCATACTTTTTTAAACCGCTATAACTCACATAACCTTTGATCGACAACGCAACAATTGTTACTATTCGTACCTAAAGACAGAGGCATGGACTGGAATGATATATCATGAATATTGCTATCATTGGATGCGGCTTAATTGGTCAAAAGCGCGCAAAAAACCTAGGAGCAGGCAAGCTCATCGCATGCGCAGATCTTGTTCCTGAAAAAGCTCAAGCTTTAGCGGTACAATTTCCTGGTTGCAAAGCTTATACAGATTGGCGGGATGTCATTAATAGAACAGACATAAACATCATTATTATAGCAACCTTACACTCCACCTTAGCTGAAATTAGTTTAGCCGCAGCCCTTACTGGCAAACATATCTTAGTCGAAAAACCTGGTGGACGACGGACCCATGAATTAAAACCCATTATCGCTGCTGCAAAACAATCCGGATCTCTCATCCGAGTAGGATTTAACCACCGTTATCATCGCGCTTTTCGCAAAACAAGAGAATTGATAGATCAACAGGCATTGGGTGAATTAATGTTCATTCGTGCACGCTATGGTCATGGCGGCCGCGTAGGATATGATAAAGAATGGCGCGCACAACCCGAACTCTCAGGCGGCGGCGAACTTATTGATCAAGGCGTTCACTTGATTGATCTTGCCCGCTGGTTTTTGGGCGATTTTAATGATATACAAGGGCATGCTCATACCTACTACTGGAATATGCCTGTTGATGACAATGGATTTTTATTATTAAAAACTCCCAAAAAACAGGTTGCATTTTTACATGCCAGTTGTACAGAATGGAAAAATTTATTTTCATTTGAAATTTACGGTCGGAATGGCAAAATTGATATCCACGGCTTAGGCGGAAGCTATGGTGTTGAACGTCTGACTTTTTATAAAATGTCTGCCGAAATGGGACCGCCTGAAACCTTAATTTGGGAATATCCCATGGAAGATAACTCATGGGAAACGGAATTTAATGAATTCCTTGATGATATTAAATACAATCGTGAACCAGCCGCAAACATCAACGATGCTCATGCAGCTTTGGAAATAATAGAAAATATCTATAGGATGTCAAATTTATGATCATTGTTCGCAGTCCCTTGCGTATTTCTTTAGGTGGAGGAGGAACCGATCTTCCTTCCTACTATCGTGACCATAGCGGGTTCTTGATTGCTGGCGCCATTGATAAATATGTTTATATCACTTTGCATCAAACATTTGTTCAAGATTTAATTATCAAATACTCAAAAATGGAAAGAGTAAAAAATATAGATGAAATAGAACACCCTATTATTCGTGAAGCATTAAGACATCTTCATGTGGAAGCACCTCATCTTGAAATCACCAGTATGGCAGACATACCAGCAGGCACAGGACTAGGTTCATCAGGAAGTTTTACTACCGGATTGCTAAAAGCATTGCACACCTTAAAAAAGAATTTAATTCATCCACGGGAATTAGCTGAAGAAGCGTGTCATATTGAACTTAATCTTTTAAAAGAACCCATTGGTAAACAAGATCAATATATTGCAGCCTACGGCGGACTTACTTGTTTTCGTTTTTTACCTAATGGAGAAGTCGAAGCCTGGCCATTAGCCATCGATCAGGAAACGTTATACAATCTTGAGGATAATTTATTGTTATTTTTCACCGGTTATTCTCGTTCTGCATCAGAAATTCTCAAAGAACAAGATCATAGAAGCAAAAAAAATGATCATGACATGATTGCTAATTTACATTTTATTAAAGAATTAGGTTTTCAAAGCAAAGATGCTCTGGAAAAAGGTGATTTACATACTTTCGCCGAGCTTATGAATGTACATTGGGAACACAAAAAGAAACGTTCGGGTCAGATGAGCAATACAAAAATCGATGAATGGTATGAATTAGCACGATCCAATGGTGCTTTAGGTGGTAAAATGATAGGCGCTGGCGGTGGGGGATTTTTAATGTTTTATGCACAAGACAAGATGAAACTTCGTCATACCATGCGAGAAGCTGGTTTATTTGAAGTGAGATTTCGTTTTGATTTTTATGGGACACAAGTCATTGCGCAATCTTAATAATTCATTAAACACCAACAAAACAAATGCCTGTCTAATCTGTCATGAGAAGCATCTCCATTATAATTTTTCATTAGACAAGTTCCGTGTAGAAGAATGTCCCGGTTGCGGCTTGATGCGAATTAATCCTCAACCCACCGATGATGAGTTGGCGGCTATTTATGGAAAAAATTATTTTCTTTTTAGTAATCATTTAGAAGAAAAACAACACGCAAGCATTTTGAAATCATTGACTGCCGATCATTATCTAAATTTGCTCGAAACCTATCAGGGAACTCAACTTAAAGGTCGTTTATTAGAAATCGGTTGCGGCCAGGGTGATTTTCTTGTTAAAGCGGCCGAAAGAGGTTTGCATGTCACAGGTGTTGAATATTCACAACATTCTGTAGACATAGCAACAAAAAAGCTGGGAGAAAAAGGAAAAATATACTGCGGAGAAATAAATCAAATCCTAGAGTTAAATGAACACTTCGATATCATCGTGTTTGCCGATGTATTAGAACATGTTCGTGATCCTCGTGATTTCTTAACTAAAGTACATGCTTTATTAGCTAAAGATGGCATCGTGGTCATTGCCGTACCTACTTTAGATTCTTTTTCGGCACGTTTTATGAAAAGCCGTTGGGTGGAATTTAAGCCCGAACATCTTTGGTATCTTTCCACTAAGACACTCACAAGATTATTACATAGCGAATCTTTTGCAGAAATCAAAATAAAACCCGCAAAGAAATTTCTTAGTTTTGATTATATTGCTGAACATTTCGAGCATTATCCTGTCAAAATATACACTCCGTTAATTCGTCTAATTAAAAAAATATTGCCTCATTTTATAAGAAGATATCCTCTTCATATTACAGCGAGCGGCATTATCGCTTTTGCAAAAAAACAAGAGCTGCATGCTTCCAAAAAATTATCCGTACTTATGGCTGTATACAATGAAGCTGGCTCTGTCAATGCAGCTATACAAAATGTGTTAGATAAAAAAATCGCGGACATTGAAATTGAATTAATTATCATTGAAAGTAACTCAACTGATGGTACACGTGAGATAGTTTTGAAATATGAAAATTACAAAAACGTTAAAATAGTGTTGCAAGATAAAGCTTGCGGCAAAGGAAATGCGATCCGTGCTGGACTACAGCATATCAGCGGCGATTATGTTCTTATCCAAGATGCAGACTCTGAATATGACATTGAAGACTATGATGCACTTATTGAACCGCTTGCATCAGGGAAAGCTGCATTTGTGTTAGGTGCAAGACACGGCGGCAAAACATGGAAAATGCGTCAATTTCAAGATCAACGATTGGCCGGACATTTTTTAAATTTTGGTCATTGGTTTTTTACGACTTTAGTTAATATTGTCTATGGCTTACGTTTAAAAGACCCATTCACTATGTATAAAGTTTTTCGCAGTGATTGTTTACGCGGCATACATTTCGAATGCAATCGGTTTGATTTCGATTACGAACTTTTAATTAAACTTGTTAGAAATGGATATAAACCCATAGAGATACCTGTGAATTATCGTTCTAGATCATTTAAACAAGGTAAAAAAGTTCGTATTTTTCGCGATCCGCTCACATGGTTTATGGCTATCATAAAATTTCGGTTTAAGAGAATTTAGGATTAATATGATTGATGCGACATTAAATTATCTCATCATGCATCATTTACAAATTATAAAATTTATTGTGGTTGGAGTGATTACATTTTTTATTAACTTATGTTTTTTTCATCTTTTTTTTGGAATATTAAAATTTAATCATCAGACAGCCATTTCTTTTTCTTATGTTATCACTGTCATGTCTCACTTTATGCTGCATCGTGTTTTTACTTTTAAGATTAAAAATCAGTTCATTGCTGGCAATGCTGTGAAATACCTTGGTATGCTGATGTTGAATTATATGATCACCCTCACGGCCATGTGGTTAGTGGTCAATATTGCAAAATATTCCCCTTATTACGGGGTCGTAGCATCTACAGGTCTGACAGCTTTTACCAGTTTTTTTGTGATGAAATATTTTGTATTTAAAAATAGGAGCCGCCATGAAATCTATACCAACGTTACATACTAAACTCTTCGCCGACGGCGCCGATAAATCCGGCATGCTTGAAATGTATCGAAATCCCATGATCAAAGGCTTTACCACCAATCCAACATTGATGCGCAAAGCAGGAATTACTGATTATAAAGCTTTTGCCTTAGATATTTTATCGGTGATTAAAGACAGGCCTATTTCTTTCGAAGTTTTTTCAGATGATTTTGATGAAATGCATGATCAAGCCTTAGAAATTGCACGTTGGGGAAAAAATGTTTACGTTAAAATTCCAGTCACGAATACCAAAGGACAATCGGCTTGCCCTTTAATCAGACAATTGGCGCAAGCTTCCGTCAAACAAAATGTCACTGCTTTAATGACGCTAGATCAAGTGCAAGATGTAACGAATGCTTTATCCCAAGGGCCTTCTTCTTACGTTTCAGTTTTTGCAGGAAGAATTGCAGATACGGGTCGTGACCCTATGGATATCATGAAAGCTTCGGTGGAATGTTTAAAACCATATCCGCAACTGGAACTCATCTGGGCAAGCCCACGCGAATTATTTAATGTGTTTCAAGCCGATCAAATTGGCTGTCATATTATTACAGCAACCAATGATATTTTAAAAAAATTGGAGCTTGTAGGAAAAGATTTGACGGCATATTCATTAGAAACAGTCAAAATGTTTTATGATGATGCGAAGCAAGCGGGATTTGCTTTAGAAATAGCTGAGCTCGTATAAAAATTATAAAAATGTAGGGTGGGCAAAGGAGTGCAGCGACGTGCCCACCATA
>CAYVRW010000106.1:0-7557 GCA_964453575.1 uncultured Coxiellaceae bacterium
AAATTTCTCGTCATCTGGGCGTTAAAAATCGCATCTTGAAGTGTAATGGGTATAGTTTATAGACAAACAAGGATACTTATTTAGCAACCCTGTTTCTTCGGATGAGTTTCAACTATTATTGAATAAAAAACATAAATGAATGTCCTACCCCGCAGCTTGAGGGATGGGGTGAGTCCACTATAAATAAGGCGGCGCAAGGTCTGGTCTCATCGCACTTCCAGAATACTGTTTTTCTGGCACAGGATATTTAGTGACCATAGTGGATGATGAAAGACCAGGGGGGATTTTTAAGGGAGGAATACTTCTCGCTTTTAAATAATCGGTGTTGCGATTAATGATTACTCCGTTATTTCCATAAATATAAGAACAGCTAGTTAGTGTAAGTATCCATAAAACGGCTGCTATTTTTTTTAGAATGTGCATAAATAACCTTTATTTTACATCATTGATTTTTCACGTAGATCCACTGTTTCATTAAGAACAGCTTTTAATTCGTCTCGATATTTTGAATCTAATGGTAATAAGGGCAAACGTATGCCATTAGGTATTAAACCCATTTCATATAATGCCCACTTAGTAGGGATAGGGTTGCTTTCGAGGAATAATGCTTTGTGTAATGGCATCAGTTTGTCATTTAATTGGTTCGCTAACGTTTTATTACCAGCGAGAGCTGCTTGACAAAGTTCAACCATTTTTTGAGGTGCTACATTGGCTGTCACAGAAATAACACCTTTTGCACCATTTAACATAAGTTCAGAGGCAGTTGGATCATCGCCACTGTAAACAATAAATTCTTTGCCACAACGTTGAATAATTTCTTTAGCTCGATCAATGTTACCTGTTGCTTCTTTAATGCCAACAATAGTATTAATTTTTGCTAATTGTTCAACAGTTTCAGGTAAAATATCACACGCAGTACGACTTGGGACATTGTATAAAATAATAGGCAATGTTACTTTTTCAGCAATCATTTTATAATGTTCATAAAGACCTGCCTGAGTTGGCTTATTGTAATAAGGAGTTACAATTAATGCCGCATTTGCGCGGGATTTTCGCGCTATTTCAGTCAGTTCAATGGTGTGCTGCGTTGAATTACTGCCGGTACCCGCAATAATAGGAATTCGATTTGCTGCGTGAGTCACTACACTAGAAATAATATCTTGTTGTTCAGCCGGAGTGAGCGTGGAACCTTCACCCGTCGTGCCTGTGATAACGAGGGCGTCTGTTTTAGCGGCAATATGCCATTCAACGAGGTTTAATAAAGACTTTTTATCAATGCTACCATCGGGTTGCATAGGGGTTACTAGGGCTACCATGCTGCCATTAAACATGTCATTTTCTCCAACTGACCGAATTTTATGTGCGTAATCATACCTATATTAACTATTTTTTTCTACGTTATTTCCGTATAATTCCTCAACTTTGGGGGTAGGGCATGCGTTTAAATCGATGGGCGGACAAGTTGTGGAATTCACAAGCAAAGTTTAGCTATTTGTTTATAGCAGCTGTTTTATTATTATTTGGCATGTTAGGCAGTCGTGAACTGTGGACGCAAGAACATCGTTGGGCGGATATTGTCACTAATATGTTCTATTATCATGATTTTTTACATCCTATCTTAGAAGATGATGAATATTATGATAAGCCTCTCCTGTCTTATTGGTTTATTGCGGCGGTTTCTTATGTAACAGGCCAATTAAATACTTTAGTTTTGCGGATCCCGTGTGCTTTAAGCGGTTTATTAGCCATTTGGTCTTTATATCGTTTAGGATCTTTTCTGGGCGGTAAGCGCTTGGGCATGCTTGCTGCATGGATGATGTTAACGACTTTTTATTTTGTATTTTGGGCACGTACTTGCAGTGCTGATATGTTAAATCTGGCAGGTTCGTTGTTTGCAGTGACTTGGTATGTTGAACAAAGAAATCAAAATAGTTTGTGGAATTATACGATTTTCTTTTTGATTGTTTATATAACGGCTTCTTGTAAGGGGTTGGTGGGGCCTGTCGTAACGTTTTTAGTGATACTTCCTGATGTGGTTCAAAAGAATCATTGGAAGCAACATCTCAATATACGTCTTTTTATCGCCATGGTTCCTGCCATGATTGTTTACGTTTTACCATTTTGGCTGTCAGTGCACTATAGTCTTGATGATTATAATCAAAATGGTTTATACCAAGTGTATCGTGAAAATATTATGCGATATTTTCATCCTTTTGATCATAAGGGGCCTATTTATACTTATTTTCTTTATTTGCCCATTTATCTTTTTCCATGGGTTTTTTTCTTTATTCCTGCATTAGTTGCATTACGACAACGATGGAAATTGTTACCTTACCATACGAAATGGATGGTATGGGCAACACTGGGCGTTTTTATTTTTTTCACTCTAAGTGGTTCAAGACGTAGTTATTATATTTTGCCATTGATTCCTTATGCTATTTTATTGACAGCGGAATGGATTTTGTCGGGGCCGAATTCGGTGCAAAAACGTAATATCTGGGCGGGACATACGGCCATTATTTCTATGATGACGCTTGTTTTGGCTTTTTTAGCGCTTCAACCTTTATATTATTCACATGGTGGAATAAAATCGTTTGATGCGATGGTGAAGAAAGAGGCCAATAAAATTAAGCCTTGGGATGATTGGAAAATTGTTTTGTTGGATGCAGAAACCAAGCTGACTTTTTATATGAAATTATCACCCGAATTACAGAATTTTGATACGAATGATGAACAAGAGAGAGAAGATAAAGATAGCAGTATTAAAAACCATGAAATCATCACACGTGAAAGTTTAATGAAAACGTGGCCAATATTAAGACAGCAACCTAAAGATACTATTCTGATCACACGTCAAATCTATGTGCCATTGATAGCAGAGATGTTAAAAGATTATGTCGTAGTAGAAGCGGATCCTACTTATCTCGAAGAGATGTTTCATGTACCCAACTTAAAAAAACCTGTGGCATTCATACCTCTCACTCATGATATTTAGGTTTTTTAGCATCTCATCTGGCATCGACCTTGAAACGTTCTTCGGTCGAAAAATTTCGATGTAGAAACAGCTACACCTGCAATTTTTCTTCCTCAGAACGTTCCAATCTCTTGCCATCTGAGCGCTAAAAAATCTAAATACCATGATGAGAGGTATATTCCAAAAAAACTCGGTTAATATGTTGTTAAGTAACTCATTATTATGTAACATTTTCTTTTGACTTTTACCTAATGGAATAGAATAGGAGCGATAATGACTGATAATTTTTTACAAAAACTTGAAGAAAAAGTAATGGCGTTACTGACAGAATTGGAAGGTTTACGCAAAGAAATAAATCATTTGAGACACGAAAATGCTAATCTTAAAGCTGAAAAAGTGAATCATTCGAAAAAATTGCAAAGTTTAGTTTCATTGTTAGATTCTTTAGAAGCAGAGTCTGCGAATTACAGCAACGAATTACGAGTTGTTGGTTCGGAAGAGGAAGTTGCAAACGCGTGATTCTCGCTGAAATGACAAGTTAACAGAGTTGTTACGTTATACTTAGTGCGGGCATATTTTAAGGTTTTGAGCATCTCATATGCCGCCCATCTTGAATCGTTCAAAACACTTACATATGAATAACTATGCGCGTGTTTCGAACGATTCAATCTGGACTGCCTCTGAGCGCTAAAAACCTCAAAATATGCCCGCGCTAAGTATATTTCACAGCTCTGTTAATGCATTTTTTCTACCTTACATTGCAAAGACCCTTCTGATAATTGCACATTAATTTTTTCACCCATCGTTACTTGGCGTGATGTGAGGATGATTTCACTCTCCAGTGTTGTGGCTATCGCAAAACCACGTTGTAATGTTGCAAGTGGGCTTAATGCATCAATTTTAGTCACCAGTTGGGCAAAACGATGTTGTAAATCCTTCAATAATTTTTCTATTAGAATAATCAATTGATGATTGGCTATGGTTAAATAATGATGTTGTTCGCGGATGATATGGATAGGAGTAGAGGTAAGAAATTTATTTTTAATGTTCGTAATTTGAACATTTTGAGTATTGATTTTATGAATAATTAATCTCACCAACATAGCTTCACAATAATCTAATCGTTGGGATTGTTGAATTAAACGATGTTTGGGATGCTGAGCTTGTAAGTGCTTGGTTATCCAACTTAAATGTTGTTTGGATTGATGGAAGGTTTGTGACATACCACGCAATAATTGCTTTTTCGCCTGTAAAAGAGCATTTATTAATGTTCGACTATCGGGTACTAAGAGTTCGGCGGCTGCAGAAGGTGTGGGTGCCCGTACATCGGCAACAAAATCAGCAATGGTAAAATCAATTTCATGCCCAATGCCACTGATGATAGGAATTTTACTTGTAAAAATAGCGCGTGCAACCATTTCTTCATTAAAAGGCCATAAGTCTTCTATCGAACCGCCGCCTCTCGCTAACATTAAAACATCGCATTCATTGCGCTCATTCGCTATTCTCAAAGCTTCAACAATATTAGCAGCTGCGGACTCTCCTTGAACCAAAGTAGGGTATATGATAATCGGCGAACAACAGAAACGTCTTTTTAAAACATGTAAAATATCACGAATAGCTGCCCCTGTTGGAGAAGTAATAATACCTATACATGTTGGAAATGATGGCAACGGTTTTTTATAGTGTGTTTCAAATAGACCTTCTTGGGCTAATTTATTTTTTAAAACTTCAAAAGCTTTTTGTAATTTACCAATACCTGCTTCTTCCATGCTTTCTATTATTAACTGAAAATCACCGCGACCTTCATATAATGTGATTCTTGCTTTTACCAGCACATGCATGCCATCTTTGGGGGTGAAATGAATGCGGCGATTTTGTAATTTGAACATCACACCACGCACTTGGGAGATTTCATCTTTCAACGAAAAATACCAATGTCCTGAGGGAGGTTTTACAAAATTTGAAATTTCACCCTCGACCCAAATCAGTGGAAATGAGGTTTCTAATAAACAACGAACCTCACGATTGAGACGTGATATCGTAAAGATTTCTTCGGAATGGCTAATATCAATAATAGACATAGTTAATGAGTTTTACTTGCAACTTCTTGGAGTTGTTTTTGCAAAGTTTGTATTTGTGCTTGGACATTATCATTCAATTGTTTAATCTGAGCTTGCACGGTGGCTAAATTGTTAGCGCTTTCTTGTTGAACTTTTAATATTTGTTTATGAAGCTCATCGGCTTGATCTGCGGTATTTTTCGAAACTTTCTTCTGCATCGTTTGCATTTGCTCAAAGGCATTTTTTTGTACTTGCTGTATTTGCTGCTGAATTTGGTTAAGCTGGGCAGAGACATCAGGATCGGCGGCATAAGTATAGGTCATTAAACTTAATAGAATATAAAACGAAAAAAGTCGATGCAGTGATTTCATGATAATAATTCCTTGTTAAGTTTCCGCTATGATACTTCATTATTTTAGAGACAAAGCAGATTTATGCAATTTATACTAAGTATCATTCGGTTTTCAAGGGCTGATGTTAATATTTACCCTAAAAAGTCAAAATCAGGCCGGAAGTTATTCGACTTTGCTTTAAAAAACTGTATAATGTGCTGTTAATTTTAACCAGGCGATTGATGGGAAATTAACATGCGCACTATTCAAGAAGCACTTACCTTTGACGATGTTTTATTACTTCCAGCGGAATCTTCCGTATTACCAAAAGACGTTGAATTAAAAACACATTTAACTCGTGACATTACACTTAATATACCACTTTTATCCTCTCCTATGGACACGGTGACCGAGGCTCGTTTAGCGATAGCTTTGGCGCAGGAAGGAGGATTAGGAATCTTGCATAAAAACATGACGATAGAGCAGCAAGCCGCTCAAGTTCGCAAAGTCAAAAAATTCGAAAGTGGTGTGGTTAAAGACCCCGTCACGGTTACTCCTGATACCACGGTAAGACAGGTTTTGGATAAGATCAAAGCTTATAATTTTCATGCTATGCCTGTGGTCGAGGGCAATCAACAATTAGTCGGTATTGTGACAAGTCGAGATTTACGCTTTGAAACAGAACTGGATCAACCTGTTGCTAATATTATGACCTCTAAAGAACGTTTAGTGACGGTGAAAGAAGGAACGGAACGTGAAGTGGTCCGTAAGTTATTGCATAAGCATCGTATTGAAAAAGTTTTAGTGGTCAACGATCAATTTCAATTGCGTGGCATGATTACGGTTAAGGATATGTTAAAAGAGCAAGAAAAACCTTTTGCATGTAAAGATTTATTGAGTCAGTTACGAGTAGGTGCTGCTGTCGGAGTAGGGGCAGAAACAGAAGAAAGAGTTGCAGCATTAATTGAAGCAGGTGTTGATATATTAGTCGTCGATACAGCACATGGTCATTCTAAAGGTGTGATAGAGCGCGTTAAATGGGTCAAAACACATTATCCACACATACCTGTCATTGCTGGCAATATTGTAACAGCGGCGGCGGCAAAAGCATTGGCCGAAGCAGGTGCCGATGCAGTCAAAGTAGGGATAGGCCCAGGGTCTATATGTACGACTCGCATTGTGACGGGTGTTGGGGTTCCGCAAATCACTGCCATTCAAAATGTAAGCAATGCTTTAAAAAATACTTCTATTGCGGTGATTGCAGACGGTGGTATTCGATATTCCGGCGATATCTGTAAAGCCATTGCTGCAGGAGCTTCGGCTGTCATGATAGGGGGGTTATTTGCAGGGACTGACGAATCACCCGGTGAAGTCGAATTATTTCATGGTCGTGCTTATAAATCCTATCGTGGTATGGGTTCATTGGGTGCCATGACGCAACGTCATGGATCGAGTGATCGTTATTTTCAAGACGGCATGAGTGCACTCGATAAACTTGTTCCTGAAGGTATTGAAGGTCGTGTTCCTTATAAAGGTACAATGGTGAGTATTGTCACCCAATTAATGGGTGGTCTACGTTCTGGTATGGGTTATACAGGTTGTGCGGATATTAGCAGCATGCGAACTAAACCGGAATTTGTGCGTATTACGAATGCGGGGGCACGTGAGAGCCATGTACATGATGTACAAATTACTAAAGAAGCTCCCAATTACCAAACCGATAATTCATAAAAAAGGCCGTGAAAAATGACGGATATTCATCAACACAACATTTTAATTCTTGATTTCGGTTCCCAGTATACCCAATTAATTGCAAGACGTATTCGTGAAATAGGAGTGTATTGCGAAATTCATCCTTATCACATGTCAGACGAAGCGATTCAGATCTTTGCACCTAAAGGCATTATATTATCGGGTGGCCCCGAAAGTGTCCTGGCATCCGAATATTTTCGTGCTCCCGCTATCGTATTTACGCTGGGTTGTCCTGTGCTGGGCATTTGTTATGGTATGCAGACCATGGCAATTCAGTTAGGTGGACAAGTTGCCCAAGGTAAAAATCGAGAATTTGGTCATGCGCAAGTTACCATAAAAAATCCATCACGTTTATTGGAAAATATTGAGGACAATGTAGGAAAATTAGATGTATGGATGAGCCATGGTGATCACGTTTCGGTCTTGCCACCTCAAT
>CAYVRW010000107.1:0-7452 GCA_964453575.1 uncultured Coxiellaceae bacterium
GGGATGACGCAAAGATTTAGGTCAATTTAAAAACAAAGATGTGTGTGCAGGGTAGGCCTTGTGGGAGAGGTCGCCGCGTTTTTTAAAGAAAAAACATCATTTATCATTGTTGATGCAGGCAAAAAAATATCGGGCATTAAACGACATATTTAGAATGTATTTATGAGGCGCTTAATAATACCCCTCACCCGCCGCAAAAAACGCGGCGACCTCTCCCACAAGGGGAGAGGTGAAAAGCAGGCAGCAATGATATCACCCATTTAAAAGACTTTGAGCAGGCTCTAAGATATCATCGGATCCTTCTTCCACGAGGTGGATCAATAGGATAGCCAGCAGGAAGTACGTGATATGGTACTCCGTTTCTATTGTAGCCATCGATCTGATTTGTAGTAGTATCTACATTTGCGTATCTGGCGGCTAAAATTTCTGATATAAATGGTTTTGGTGCAGGATGTGATTTGTTATTAACTTCTCGAGATGGCAAACCTTCTCCGGGTCTCTCCTTATTATTTTCTTCTGAATTATTTGATCCGTCAGATTGTCTCAATAAATTATTTACATCTCTTGTATTCATCTTAGTCTCCTAATTTCTATGATTTTAAACTAATTTCCCCATGTGCTTTGTATGTATCTCTTATAGCAACGGTGATTTATCAAGCAGCAATACGATCATCAATAACAAGATGAACTGGCTTACCTAATTTCGTAAGAATATTGACAAGCATATCAATAGTAAAAAGATGAATTTTACCCCGCTTGAGATCACTGATCCTAGGCTGAGATATACCTAATAATTTTGATGCTTGCGCTTGCGTCAAACCACTTTTTTCTAATTGCTCTTCAATACCGCGCATTAGCGCTGCTCTAATTTTTAAATTAGCGGCTTCCGCTTCATCAAAACCAAGATCATCAAATACACTGCCTTTGGTAACATGCGGTTTCATTTTAATGCCCTCCTCATATTCAACATTTCCCTATATCGCTGCTTTCCCAAAACAATATCTTTGGGAGCGGTTTGTTCCGTTTTCTTGATAAAACTATGCAATACATAAATCGACTCCTCAAACTTTGTTACATACAAAACGCGATATTCATTTTCTTCATGAATACGAATTTCTTTCACTCCCTGTCCTACTGAATTCATGGGCTTCCAATCAAATGGGTCTTGTCCTTTTTGAACTTTATCCAAGTTGTAGCCAATTTCTTTTCGAGCATTTTCTGGGAATGCTTTAATTATTTTATGTGTGTCACCTAACCATGTTATGGGTTTCATATTGTTTATTTTATAATATTTTGTATAATTGTCAAATAAATTTATTTATATTCATAATATTATAACATAAGTATATAATATTTTTAATAATAAACCTATAGTAATGCTAGCGATTACGATCAAATTACTTTGGCCGAATGTGTGCTACAAGCACAACAGCTTTTTCCTGTTTCATAAATTCTAACATTGCTGCTAATAATGTATTGAAGCGCTCTTCTTCAGTTCCTTTATCAGGAGGTATAATTTTATTTGTGATAATAGCATCTAATAATTTAGTAAGATCGGCTAACGCTAATATTTGTTGATCTATATATTGATTTCCTTCGCGAAATTCTCTCACGTATTGCAACTCTTTAGATATGAATGAATGCTCAGCTAGTGCCGTCTTTGGATTAAAAATTTGATGCTGATTTATTAGAGTTATCTTTCTTGCAAAACGACGAACAAGACGATTAATATTTTCCACACCTAAACCATGCGTAAACTTGATAAGTTTTATTGCAAAACGATGTTTTGCAACATCATGTTTTAAATGTGCTACGGTTTCCAAACCTGTGATAAGGCATGATAATCCTGAAACAACAGGAATAAAATCAAGCACCGCTCTACCAGTAGCCGCAGCTAATGACGTAGCCATATCTTGCAGATCATTTTGTTTGGCAACCAGCATGGTTGAAATAGATTGACAGGCCTGAAAGTAATAAGTTAATTCTAAAAGTTTGTTGCAATAAGCACGCAGCATGGGTTCTGCTGAAATAATAGCTTTTTCTCTTTGAGATTCTTCATCAAGATCAAGATAGTTATATAATATTCTGATATGTTGAGCCAAGTTATCATAATACGGAATCATTAATTTTAAGCTTAAATCAGTCGAAGCATCTTTTGGTATTATGGAAGATAAATTAAGTAATGGTTGCAGCACATCTGTTTGAACCGATAGTTTTTTCTCACCGGAAAATAATGATAATGGAACAAGTGATACCTGTTTTACTTCAGAGGGTACATTGTTTTTAACGCTTTCGGGTTGTTCTTTTCTTAAAAGTGCACGATTACGAGTTATGTAGTGTTGAATTCGGATTTCTTGTGCATGAATTTTAGCGAGTTCATCCTTGGGTAATTTGGGGAGTCTAGATAAATGCTCTAGCAACGGTTTGAATTCCTTATGCATGTAGCAATCAATAGCGGAATAAATTGTTTCGAATGCTCCAAATGCCGATACACGTTCTGCATGCGTTGGATTGAGTGCCCGATTCATTTCGAATGTTGTGATAGTCGTGTTTTTTTCCAAGGCATCTGCGATCTCTTTAAATCCTCGCGCAGTGAATTGCATATTTTTTAAATGTACTGAAGTCAGAGTACGGTTATTTCTTATGCCTTCTGCTAGCATAACTGCAGCGTTATTTGTCATATAAACACAAGAGAGATGAACGACATAAGGTTCATGACTGATACATTTGCATTGATAGATATGTTGATTGATACAAAGATGAGTTAAAGTTTGATTTTCTTTTAGCATGTGAGTGATTGCTGCTGCACTTTGATCGGTAAAATATCCAGCAATGGAAACCGCTTGTAATTTTTTTTGTTTTGCAAGCATATTAAAAAATGGAATTAATGATGCATCTTCGAAGGTATTTGTGTATGTATCGAATTGATCAGGTTGATAGATATCTTCCAGTCTGCCATCTAATTGAAGCTCAGTGAGCGATTGATTTGTTGTTAAAGCCGCTGCAAGTTTAGTTAAGCCTTCATTACAACCTAACCCATTATCGGATAAATTAAGTATTTGCAAGGTGGGATGAGTGGAAAGTATATCTGCGATGATACATGCATCATGTTTCATAAGCTTATTTTTGCTTAAATCTAAATGATGTAATGGTAATCGTAATATATTTTGCAAAATAATTTTGTCTGAAGAACTTTCTGAATCGCGTGAAAAACCCCACAATTTTAGCGCAGGAAGCACTCTTAGCGTGTTATGGCTTAAATTCAGCGTTTTTAATGAATCTTGATATAGTAAAAATTCAATATCACGTAGGGTTAGTAATTTACTATTGATAGTCAGTGACGTTAAAGAAGGGTTGTTGGCCATATGTTCAGAGAGAATAACTATAAATCTTTTAGATTGGTCCCTTTCTTTTAACGATAATCCAGTGATAATCAACTTTCGTAGGCCATTCGCATTGATAAGAATAGATCTGAGAAGTTGATCAGTTAAAACTTTTTTATATGGGCTTAAATCTAATTCAGATTGTGGCGGGCCTTTCGCTAATGCTTTTAATTCTTGAACTAATTTCTGTTTATCTTCAAATTGTCTCATTGTACTAAACATGCGTATCTCATTGTTTTAATTTGTAAGCATTTTATTGGGTTTTACTCCAACTTGACCATGATAGAGATTTATCTTTCAAATAAGCCTGAGAAAATAGATAAAATTTCCTAATAAATGCCGCACGTTTTTCGTAATATTTTGTCAGCAATGGATCTTCGTGGGTTGTTTCCAGCACATTATAATAAGGAGGAACAGAAGCTTGCCGTTTGACAATATCATCTAAAGAAACTTTATCTGCATTATGCAGCATATCATACATTGTCATAAATGTTGTAGTGCGACCATTACCGCCTCGACAATGGATATGCACCCAGGTATAAGGTTTTTGATTTTTCACGAGCATGACAAAACGGTCTACCTCTTCATCACGCGGCGCCATATGATCTGACACCATCAAACGAAAATATTGAAAATCAGCAGCCGTCGCTATCATCTTTTCGTCAACAATTTCTTTTACCAAATAATTTTTCCCTGAGGTAAATTTTCCACTTTTAAATTGTGTTGGTGTTAAAACATTTTCGACTTTATCTCGCGTGCTGAATGAAGCAAGCCATTTTTGTTCATCCTGCTCTGAAACAGTGTTTGTTTTATTAAAATTAATCCAATCATTTTCACTTGCCAAAGTGATTGCGTTTTTGTTCAAGTAACCATGCGATTCTTGACGCAAATCAACATCAATCATTATTTTTGCTTTATTGCCGGTTGCTTGTTGAATATTTTTTTTAATATTCTTAAAACCCTCTGCGCTTGGAGCACCACTACCTGAAATCCACAAGGTATCAAGACCAGTACTATTCCCTAGATTTTTTTGTGTTGCTTCCAGAATCTCTTTGGTATCTCGCCAATTTTTTACTGTGGGGGAATTCAGAACGGTGTCTTGAACGATACATGGATTTTCGCGTGTGCCATTGCATGCAGTGGGTCCAGCAACAGCGTAGGAAATATTGATGACCAACCAGGAAAAGCTTATGAAAAAAAGCAATGTCTTCTTCATAGCAAAGCACTCCATTAGCATCTTATTATCATAACAGTCTGAGACATGGTCTGTTAATGGAAGGTTGTTATGGTTGGAGAAGAAACGTGCTGGGGTGGCTGGGGGTTGTGTAATTTTAGTACGTTTCACACCCTCATCCGCCCTTCGGGACATAGGCATCAAGCTAAGGAACGAATGTCATCCTGAGCGCAGCGAAGGACCGCTTTATTATAATTTAGTGATCCTTCGCTGCGCTCAGGATGACACCAAAGCTCTTCGGGCACTTTCTCCCCCCACAAAAAACGCGGCGCGAGAAGGGATTAAAGACTCATTCTTTCAGCAGAAAATTCCGACGTTTTCACTTTAAATAAACCGTTTCTAAATCGCGTGGTATGATCACCATTTTGGAGTAAACCCGCACCATAAATGATGAGCTCGGAAACTTCTTGCTTCTTCGCATCAGCATACATAACTAAAATTTCATTGCCCGTGATTGTAACTCGTCTGCCGAAAGCAATTTTTACTTTGCCTTTTAACAAGCTTTCCTGACCATGATGTCTTGTTTGAATAGAATCGGCAGACATAACCGTGGCTACATTTTGATTTTCCGCTACTGCAAGGCTTGTTAGAGCGAGGCAAGTAAGCAATCCTAGAAACTTTACTTTCATGTGATTTTACTCCAACTTAATGTTCATCCGCATCCAATGGTTGATATGCTTTTTTACTCTGAGAATATGTGAAAATCTGTCCTTTTTGAATATCGAAAAACCATAAATGGATAATGAGTGTTTGCTCATTGACCCGATTCTTAATCCAAGGAAATGTCAGACAATTCTGCTGCGACTGATTCAACGCTGATTTTGCATAATCGTCCATATCGGCATCTTTAAGATCGTGTTTTTTAATGAGGGATACCCAATTTGTGATAAAATCATCTTGATTTGCATCACTTTGTAAAAGCGCTTGAATACCGCCACACTGACTATGTCCTAATAAAATAAGATGTTTTACTTTTAAGAAACAAATGCCAAACTCTAAAGCAGCACTTGTACCATGGTGAGCTTCGTCTTTTTCAAAAGGAGGGATAATATTTGCTACATTACGGACAACAAACAAGTCACCTGGATCACATTGCAGAATAAGCGCAGGATCGACGCGAGAATCACAACAAGCAACCACCATAATTTGTGGTTGTTGGCCATAATGAGAAAGATATTGCATAATGGATTGATCGCCATGCACATATTTCTCTCTAAACGATTGATATCCTTGCAGAATTTTTAGAAAACTATCGCCCATCCGTCCCCCTCAACTGAATCGCTACGCCCAAGTCTAATGGGATAGGACACATGAGATCAAGAGACGAATGCAAAGTCTTACCTAATCTGGATTACAAACACCCGGCCGCATATCGAAGTCTCGGCCCTGACTGCACAATCTCTCCATGTTTGTTGCTTTTGTTTGACGTAAGTTGAGTAATGTCTTGCCCCATCGAGTGGCTGTTCCCAAGTGCATCCCCGCCGTCACATAGCCCTCCCCATAAAAATTATAAATTGCAAAATCACTACCCAACCGAAAACGAGGATCAGCATCAAGAGGAAAAAAATTAATAGGACGACCACCAGCAACATAATGTAAAGTAAATTTCCGCTGCAACGGTCGAAAAATATTATCTTTAGTTCCTAAACCAAAACAGTATATTTGCGCATAATTCGCAGGGAAATAACGTTCTTCCCAGCCAATCACCTGACGCCAGAATAAAACTAAGCGCGACTCATGATCTAACTTATTCAAGGCATTAAACTTTTCATCGTACTTCACAAAGGCTTTCTGCAAATGGCATGGGTTAAATACTTTTTCTCTACGTGAAAGAGCATCAAATTCATTCTTAAATACAGTCAATGCTCGAAAGAGCGCTGAGCCATTGTCACGTTTATCCAATGCTGCCTGTAAATCAGCGTAAGAAGCATTCGTGATGGCATCAACCAGCGGGTTTAAGTAATCACGTTCAAAATTATTTGCGCTCGTTGTTTGGGCCTCAAGATGAGCTATGCAACCGTCAGGGAAAACTTCATTAAATTGTGCATCGAGTACCGCTTGGCCGTCTCTAGGATTGTGTTCAAGATACATAATTTTGATTTTATATGCCATGAGATCATCACCCGCGCGTAATGCCGCCTGAAAAGGAGTGGCATTATCGACTTCTCGTCCTGAATAATCGACGACGGTCGCTTTTTCTTCCACTAATCTGGGATTCCCACGCAGCATTTGCAATACGCCCTCTTCATTGCCATAAACCACGCGTTGCCACACATTATCAAACTCTAGTCGTTTCGCAAAAAACCCGCCTGCGCTTGCAGATGCCTCGGATTTTTTTTCTTCAGCTTCTTTTATCAAAGCGTCATATTCGTTCCTTGTAATAACACCCTTATCGAGCAGGTATTCACATCCCTTCTGATTTTTTAATCGTATCGCTTCACGAGAAACTTGTTGTATGGTTTTCTCTGTTACTACATTCTTTTTCAGTAAGACATCGCAGAGAGTAAAATGAGAACTGGTAAAAAACTGCTGAAACGCTAAATCTAAGCCCATTTGTGAAATTATTTTTGAATCAATATTTACTTTCAGAAACAACTCCAGCACTTTGTGATTTCCAATTTTCACAGCGTATTCCCACAAGTCATCCTTACCATTTAACGGGTAGGTGAGATCGATTCCTGGCAATAGCAATAAAGCCGTTATCTGTTCGATATCATCTTTTTGTATGGCTTGTTTAAGTTTGATATGCTTGCTTAGCAATCTCAAACCTTTTTGTTGCTTCTCTATCAAACGCAATTGCATTTCATCGCTAACGGGTTCAGGAAGTCCGTTAAG
>CAYVRW010000108.1:0-7374 GCA_964453575.1 uncultured Coxiellaceae bacterium
GGCCGGCCACGTGCCCACCAAGCATACTTCATTATTCAGGAGAAGTACTTGAAATTAACTAATTATTTTCCACCCCAGGCACCCCTGGAAATTCAACCGCAAGATCATGTTAAAGCGCGCCAAAATAAATATTTTACAATCATCATGCTCTTTAGTATGTTTGCTGCCGGGATATTTTATTTTTTGATCTATCATTATTTAAAAAATGAATTAATGTCCGTTCAAAATCGCATTGTAGTATTAACCAAAAAAACAGAAAAATATCATGTGAGCACCTCCAACATTAACTTCTCAGAAATAAAAAATAATATTCAAGTTAATCAAGATCAATTAAAAAAATTATTATCTATGATGACAAATCATCCAAATATTGTTTGGATTTCCATGGAAGTCCAAAAGAAAATAATAAAAATTAATGGTACCGCTAATTTTATGAAGGCATTGTTATCTTTTGTGGATGGTTGCGAAAAAAATCTTCATGTGCATGCCATCATAAAAAATATAAAATTGCTGCCTCCATTTGATTCCGTAGAATTTCAGATTCAAATCAATAGACTTCCTTTGGTGCAAAATAATGCTTTGGATTAAATTATTTTTTACGCATGTGTTGATGATGGTGCTGTTTTATTATTATATTATATCTCCCATAAAAACTGACCTATCAAATGCGCATATCACCGAAAAACAATTGCTGCAAGAATTAGCAGAACAGAAAAGAATTCAGGCATTAGGTAAAAATAATAAGATAAACATTTATCCTATCACCTCCATAGCATTAATTAATCATGTTCTAAATAAAACATCGACTAGCGAATTGTCAATAAAAGAAATTTCGCCTTTAAAAATTCAAAATCATGGAAATCTTATTAACGTTTTTTTTAATGTAGAATTTTCGGGAGATATATTTCAATTAAAAAAATGGCTAGATCAGTTAAGTAGTGATTCGTATCTTATAAACATTAATGAAATAATAGTTAATAAAAAATCTTCTATCATTAAAATGAATGTCTTTAACATAAAGAACGAAATGATTAAAACAAACGAAACTTTTCAATGGGTAGGATATAAAGATTTTCATTCGCATATCAAAGGATTATTAAGATTTGCAGATGGTGAGATACAAGAAGTCGCGGAAGGTTCTACCATTCATCAGATTAAGATTTTAAAAATTACAAAAGAGCAGATGATTGTTCAAGAAGGCGATCATAAATATATAAAGGATAATTCATTCCATGAAGTGTAAAAAAACCATTTTCTCATGTGCATTACTCATTTTTTTACAAACATCTTACGCAAATAAAATCACGCTTAATTTGGAAAATGTAAGTATCCAAGATGCGCTGCATTTTCTCGTAAAATCCCAACAAAAAAACTTAATCATCAGTCCATCCATTCATGGTAATACTTCCTTGCATATTAATAACATGAGTGAAAAAGAAGCTTTTGATACGGTGCTTGCCATGCATGATCTTCATCAATGGAAAGTTAACAATACATGGTTTGTGGGTTCACGCGAGGAATTTTTGCAACGCATGGAATTGGAGAAAAAAATAAAACTGCTTGAACATGAAACAGAATCTTTAGTGACACGTATTTGGCAAATTCGCTACGCCAAAGCTCAGGATATAGCACAACTTCTGCAAGACCCAAAAAACACTTTAATAAGTAACAGAGGTTTTGTGAGTGTGGATGCCCGCACGAATATGTTATGCGTGCGAGATATAGCAACTAGCATGGAAGCTATCCATAAGTTCATCACGGCATTGGATATTCCTGTGCGTCAAGTGCTAATCGAAGCCCATCTTGCCAGTATTGATAGTGATTATGAGCGCGATTTGGGGATTAATTTTTCGGTTAATCCAGAGGAGGGTGAGTCGAACGGTCGTTTCAGTTTGGCGGTATTAAACTTGCCTGATGGATCGCGTTTGAATATGCAATTAGCGGCATTAGAACGTTCGGGACATGGCGAATTGATTTCAAGCCCGAGTTTGTTTACCGCAAACCAACAAACAGCTGTCATTGAATCGGGCGAAGAAATTCCCTATCAAGAGACCAGCAGAAACGGGGCTACGTCAGTCACTTTTAAAAAAGCGGTATTAAGTTTGAAAGTGACCCCGCAAATTATGCCAGGAAATCAGGTTTTATTACAATTGCAGGTGAATCAGGACAAGCCAAGTAAACGCATGGTGCTAGGAGTTCCTGCGATCAATACGCGGCATATTACGACGAATATTCAGATCAACCATGGTCAAACGGTGGTATTGGGAGGCATTTATGAGCAGAACTATGAGCATGATGAGCAAGGCCTGCCTTTTTTAGCTCGTATTCCTTTAATAGGATGGTTATTTAAACAACAAAATACTTCCAGAAACAAGCGCGAACTGCTTATTTTTGTTACGCCTAAGATAATGAATTAGCGGGAATCACTGATGAATTAGTTTTATCCGTGACGCAGGTTTCCGTATAATAGACTGTTAGGCTGCGTTAAATAGGTTAGGCATGAAAAAATTACAATATCAAAATATATTTCTTATTGGCCCGATGGGAGCGGGAAAAAGCAGCGTTGGAAAATATTTAGCTTCAAAATTAGACATGGATTTTTATGATTCCGATGAAGAATTAGAAAAACGCACTGGAGTGGACATAGGTTGGATATTTGATTTAGAAGGTGAACAAGGATTTATCAAGCGCGAGATGGGAGTGATTGCTGAACTTGCATCCTTGCGTAATATTGTTTTAGCTACTGGCGGCGGCTCAGTGGTCCCGGTGGAAACGCAAGAGATATTGAGAAAAAATGGCGTTGTGATTTATTTAGATGTTTCATTAGAGTATCAGCATGCTAGAACAGTCAATGAAAGCCGCCGTCCTTTATTGCGTGTACATAATCGTGAAGAAGTCATAGAAAAACTTCATGAAGAACGAGCGCCCATTTATGAAACGATTGCTGACCATAGGGTTTTAACTGATAACCGCAGCGTACAGACTGTAGCCGAAGATATTATGCAATGGCTAGAGAAGCATTGAGTTTGACAATTGTGAACCTGAGCGCGGTTTGGTATTCCTATAGCGCTCAGGTTTCCTTTTTTACTGTTGCGGAGCAGCAGCTGGTTGTGAGGTTGAAGTATCAGTAGTAGTACTATTTGGAGTTGTTGTCGTTGTTGTTGTAGTAGTATTGCTTGTGGTGGTATCAGTAGTAGCTGGAGTCTCAGTAACTGTTGTATTATCAGTCGTTGCTGGAGCTTCTGTTGCTGCTGGGGCTTCTGTTGCTGCTGGAGCTGCTGGTGCAACTTCAGCTGCAGGTGCTTGGGTAGCAGCAGTTGTGTCAGTAGCAGGTGTAGTAGTAGTTGTGGTGGTTTCTGTTGACATAGCAGTGGTGCTATTGCTATCTGAGTCAGATTTTTGACCACAAGCTGTCAAACCCACTAAACAAAGACTAGCGATGGTAGCGGCTAAAATATGTTTACGCATATGCGATTTTCCCTTTAATAAATCAAGTTAATAAATTAAGACTAAGAAGGAGTAAACCCCCCATAAGATGCAACATCTTATCCTAAATATTCGCATATGCAAAGATGGAGTACCGTTTTTTACTTCCTTTCTTGCAACAAGTTCCATTTTTTGACAGCATGCTGTTTTATTTATTGGAATGTTTACATGAACACCTTAAAAAACGATCGATTATTGCGCACTATTTGGCGGCAGCCTGTGGATATGACACCTATTTGGATCATGCGGCAGGCCGGACGCTATTTGCCAGAGTATAGAGAAATACGCAAAAAAGCAGGTAGTTTTTTAACATTATGCAAAACACCCGAACTTGTTTGTGAAGTGACCTTGCAACCTTTAGCTCGTTTTCCCTTGGATGCGGCCATTTTATTTTCCGATATTTTAACCATTCCCGATGCGATGGGATTAGGGCTTTATTTTAAAGAAAATGAAGGGCCTGCTTTTGAACGTCCCATACGCTGCGAACGCGATGTGAATGCATTAGGTGTGCCAGATCCCGAAGAAAAGTTAAGTTATGTATTGGATGCAATACATCTGATTAAGCATGAACTGTCAGGAAAAGTGCCTTTGATAGGTTTTTGCGGCAGTCCATGGACAGTGGCGACTTATATGGTAGAAGGCAGGGCTAATAAATCATTTCCTGCTATTCAAGCAATGATGCAAGAGCAACCGCGCGTGCTGCATAGTTTGCTGGATAAGTTGGCACAAGCAGTGACATTGCATTTAAATGCGCAAATCAAAGCAGGCGTACAAGTGGTGATGTTATTTGATACCTGGGGCGGCATGCTAGCTACCGAACATTATCAAACCTATTCTTTGCATTATGTTAAGAAAATTATTCAAAATTTAATCAAACAAAACGAAGGTTTGCGCGTTCCCGTTATTTTATTTACCAAAGCAGGCGGTCAATGGCTTAATTTAATGCAAGAAGCAGGTTGTGATGTCATCGGTGTAGATTGGCTAATGCATCTTGGACATGCACGGCAACAAGTGGGTGAAAAGGCGGCATTGCAGGGCAACCTGGATCCCGCTATTTTATATCAATCACCTGAAAAAATAGAGGCTGAAGTCGCCCGGGTACTTGCTGAATTTGGTGAAGGTTCTGGGCATGTATTTAATTTAGGACATGGTATTCCGCAAGATGTTCAGCCTGACCATGTTGCAGTGTTAGTGGATGCAGTACATCGGTTAAGTCAAAAGTATCATAAGGATTAATGATGATGAGCGAAGGTAGTTTTAAACCCGCATGGTGGTTGTCAAATAATCATTTACAAACGCTTTGGCCAACCCTATGTAGACGACGCATCAATCATTTGACGATTAAACGAGAACGTTTTGAATTACCCGATGGCGATTTTGTCGATTTAGACTGGTTGGGAAAAGCTAACACGCCTATAGTGATTATTTTACACGGTCTTGAAGGGTCAATAGACTCACCTTATGCAAAAGGCATGTTGGATACTATTTCACGTCAAGGTTGGCGCGGGGTACTCATGCATTTTCGTTGTTGCAGCGGAGAGCGTAATCGGTTGCCGCGAACTTATCATTCGGGGGAAACCGGCGATGTGAATCTCGTCGTCCAAGCTTTGTCGCGAAGGGAGCCGGGTATACCGATCGCAGCTTTGGGATTTTCACTAGGGGGTAATGTATTATTGAAATGGTTGGGAGAATCAGGCCAACATAATTTGCTGAAAGCTGCGGTGGCTGTTTCAGTTCCTTTTGAATTGAACAAAGCCGTAGATAGAATAAATAAGGGATTTTCTAAAATTTATCAATGGCATTTGCTTAAATCGTTATATGATAAAATGCAATGGAAATTTCGTAAGCAAGCAGCACCGATTATGATTCCTCCTTTGTCTTCATTGCATACCCTACGTGATTTTGATGAAGCAGTGACTGCACCTTTACATGGTTTTGTTAACGCAGAAGATTATTATGCAAAATCCAGTTGCAGGCAATATTTACGGAATATTCACGTGCCCACATTGTTGTTGCAAGCAAAAGATGATCCGTTTATGACTGAAGATTTATTACCTGGATTAGATGAATTATCTTCCTCGATTACATTAGAATTAACCGATAAAGGCGGCCATGTAGGTTTTATTAGTGGTACATTGCCTTGGCGTGCAGAATATTGGTTAGAAAAAAGAGTTCCGTTGTTTTTGAAGAAATATTTGTAAGATTTAACTAAAAAATAAGGAATAAATCATGCCAAAATCAAATAAAAATAACAAACAATCTCGGACTGAAATGGCACCTCATTTTCCTAAAGGACTTCCTGAAATCATGCATGACTATTTGCATGCAGATATTAAATTCCCTGCTAAAAAAATCGAGAGTTTTACGTTGTTTGGTGTAAATGCTGAGGATGTTTTGGGGTCTCGAATAGCTAATCTGATTTTGCATGCGGGAGAAAAAGAAGTTGAGGAAGCATTACGTTTAATCAAAAAACATCCTGAGATGTTACGCCGTACCGTGGTAGGAAAAGATCGTATAGGAAGAGTAGTGGAAGGAGCGCTCATTAGTATTGCGGCCATGGCGGAAGATTTGAATGTTCCTAACATGGCGTATGTGTCACGGGAACAAGTATTAGCAAACGATGAGCTTGGAGTAGTTGAAAGATTAATTGATATTGCTAAAAATCATTTATCACCGCAAGAAATTCTTAAACAATTAGAAGTCGTAACGTCCGACGCAGCCAAGCAAGCCACTCAAGAGCGAAATCAACGTTACTTAAATGCAGTTATAACATTTGCAGAAGGTTTAAAGAAAGTAAAGCTAGATTATTGCAACGAATTAATCACGGAGTTTGAAAAAGAAATACATGCCATCACCAGCAAAAAAATCACAATGGGGGTTATTTTTGATCCAGTCATTTTGATGAATGCGGGAGCTTGGTTAGCCAAACACGCTGAATATTTTCCATATGAAGATGAATTAGATGATTTATCCAAGGAAAAAATCAGGATATTATGCGTAACAATTTTTGGAACATTACAAGCTCAGTTATCTTCGCGTGATGCACAATTCATTCTTTTTAATACTAAAGAAAATCCTCCGCGTACCTTAGAAAACCAAGATGGCAGCTTATCCTATTTTGATGTTTCATCGAGCTTAGGAAAAGATTTTTATTTAGGTACTTTAGATGGGTTTTTTGGTGGGAAAAAAGAAATAGAAAAAATAATTACATATAATAAGTCGATGAAGGTTGATCTTTTCGCGGGGGTCTTCTATTGTAATTATAAATTCCGTAAAATGGACAAAAATGCTAATATGAATGGTATTGTGCTCGAACAAGAACTGTTAGCTAAAGAACAAAAAGAAGATCAGTGTTCGGTGATGTAGAACGAACCGATTTCAAGCTGCTATTTTATAAGATTTTTTAGGGTAAACTATTAACGATAGTCGAATTAACCGATCAAGTGTAAAGCGATTAATATGGCAATTAAGTATCTTACCCACCTCAGCCTTATCTATCTTTAACATAGTAGCCATTTCTTTTAATGTCAGCTTGTGAGTCACGGCGTACTTACACAGATTTTGGCATAATTTATATTTGCTCTTATCTACTACATCAGAGCCAGGCGGCAAAGGTCTTGCAGCATCTGCCTTTTTAATTTTTGCCAGAGCCAATTTAATTTGTTTCTCAGTTGGGTGTCATGACATGACTATCTCCTGTTTATTCTAAAACAATCATTTTAATTGTATTCATTTTATCTATACAAGCCCAATTTAATGGCATATTATTCCGTAACTCTATGATATTCTTTAATAATTTTCGGTTGTATTGGCGGTGCGCTAAGCTATAATACTTATATCCAAGCCCACCACGCCTCTCAACGATGCGCACCAGGTGGGTTATTTTTT
>CAYVRW010000109.1:0-7087 GCA_964453575.1 uncultured Coxiellaceae bacterium
GGGTGTTGTCCTCGAAATTATTGACATGCACAGGGGTGACAGAGCGGTGGGTACAGTTATGTATAAAGCTATGTACTTTTTGCGCGGAAATCTATCTCATAACAACTTTTCTAGCTTCGTCCATGCTGATGGGTCGATTTAGCATAATTTGTTTACCTCTTGTGCGAATTAATTTTGAGCAATATTAATCAGTTATAAACAATTTCGCAAGTTTTTTGTCCTATAAATGACGGAAATCGATATTATTGGTTGATTATTAAACTACCTCATGGCATTATACTTCTCGCAGTTATTTGGTACTGCTAAGACTTAGCGGGAATGGCTGTTCTCAAACCCGATTTTGTTGAGTAAAAATTTATCATAACTGTGCTTATTATGATACAAAATTGTATAGGTTTTTTATTAATTAATACTGACGAGGTTTAATATGCCAAAAAAATACAGATTTGCGACATCACACAAAGAGTGGGAAGTAGTTCAAGAGGATGGAGACATATATATGGAAATTTCTACTAATGTTAGCAATGATGATTCGGAATATGAAGGCGATGAAGGCGAGAAATTGGTTCCAGGTAAGGTTATTGACAAAAATGAAGCTGGCACGCTAAGAAAGCTCTACAAAAAGAATGAATCTACCGGCGAACTCAAAGAATCATCATTAGGGGTAGTATCCACAAATAAATCACATAATCCATATATTAAATCACGCTTTTGTCTTGATCGTCCTTATATAAACAAGGGAGTCGTAGAACAAGCAGGACTGAAGGTGGTGTATGCAGCTCATGAGAATGAAGGCGGACAAGATGAGACTTCTCGCTATGTAGTAAAGCTTGACAATTATACACCAGGTCTTTTAAGTGATAGTAGTTTTCTTACTCCGAAGACAGAAAAAACAGAATCCTCGGTGGCCCAGGCTCCGGTTATCGCTCCAAAAAAATAAATCAGAAACCGCTGATACAACCAGGCGTGATGTGACTATGCCTGGTTCTTTTTTTAAATCTCAAAAATGATGACCCTCATCAAAACGGATACCGAAGCGACAATTTTACTTTTTCTAAATCACCGTGTATCAACATATCAGGAAGGTGGTTGTCAGCGTTTGTTATGCCATGCCTCAAATCATCACGAGCACGATCTAATTGAGAAGCATAAAGAGGCCAGTGTTTATCGGATCTCGTGGGTAAGTTATGATTGGTATAAAATATCACATTATAAAATAGGAGCACGCTAAGCATGGTGCCTACTATGATTTTGTTGGATGTAAAGCAGCGATAAGCTATGCTTAAGCATAAAATAATTCCTAAGACACCGCCTATGAATGAATATCGATAGTTCCAATCTATGTAAGTCATTAACGTTCCTGGGAAAAAAAATTCGCTGGCGTTACTATGCCGGGTTATGCATTGAATAGAAAAAATAAGACTCACACAAAAACTTAAGAATAACAATTCTAAAAAAATTTTTTTTCTAATACAATAAATTAACATAAAAATGATGGCAATTGCCAAGCTCCAGAGTACGAATGTCCAACCAAAAAGTACGATTTCTACAAATAATTTTTCTCCTAAGGGCACAACAAAATGAATACCATACAAAAACTGGTAAACCATAATTTTCCAAAGTTGTGGTACATAGGAAAAATCAAACGTTGTAACAGAACCCTGAATGTAAACAGGACTAGTATGGTCCCAGCAATGAAAAATAACATTAATCATTGAAATTAAAAACGTTACGAATAACACACAAGTTATTTTTAGATAACTTATATTTTTGGTAAAAAACCACATTAAAAAATGAAAAGGCAGGAAAACATAAAAAAGGGGTGAAGAAAATGAAAGAATGCTCCATAAGCATAAATAAAAAGCTGAGGATCGAATAGGTTTTTCTAGACTTAAGAGTGCCATGAATGCGCCAAGAAGATAAAGTAAATTAGCCAAATTCATTTGCACTTCCCACGATCCCAGTGTTGTAGCCATTAAAAGAACAAAGATGATGCGTATAAGGAGTGAAGGAATTAAATAAGAAAATGAATCACGTAAAAAATAAAGAAATACACAAATATAAATTAAAAATGAAACCCATGCATAAATAGCTGGTATATATAACGCAGGGGCGAATGCTGCTAATAAAGCAATGACGCGAGCAAGTAAATGAAAACTTGAAAAGACAGGATAAAATACTGAGACAGCTCCAAAATAAAAGGGATCGTAAAAAAATATTTCACCATCTTCAGCCCAAAATTCGGGGCGAAAAAGCGGATCAGGATTTCGAAACATGATAAGCAAGCCAGTTAAGCATGCAATAAGAAGATAAATTTTAACGTTAGACTGCCTGGGCGACCACGACAACATAAGTGAATAAATCCCTTAATCCAAAATGATAACTTTTAAGTTCAAATCCGGTTTTTTCAAGTAACTTAAGCGCATGCTTTTTTGATTGTAATTGAGAAATTTCTGCCGGATGAAATTCGTATTGTTTACGGGTTAATAAAAATAAAAATTTCTTTAATATTTTAAAAAATAATACACTTAATCCATAAGTAGGCGGCCAGAAAAGAATGATTTTTCCTCGCGGCTTAATGATTCTGCGGCATTCAACGAGAATATTTTTTATTTCATCGTGAGAAAAATGTTCCATGACACCTAAATTATAAATGCCATCAAAATAAGCATCATCAAAAGGCGTCGAAAAAATGTCACCTAAAACAGTGTCAGATGACGAACCGTTTTCATGTTTATAAATTTGAAGGGCATTGCTTGAGATATCCAGAGCGGTAATATTAATGTAAGAGCGAATATCTCTATCAACCTGTCCAGAACCGCACCCAGCATGCAGCACTTTTTCATTTTTGTTAAAATGTTTTTTTATAAAATAATTGAGAGAAGGTCTGATAATAAAACGTCTATAACATTCTGCAATCATATCATAGATAACACGAGACTCTTTTTTAGCCCAATAACTTTCCCATTCTTGCATTAAGGTGCATCCTTATAAAGTTTAAAAAGAAATACCAGACTTTTGAATGCATCTAAGAATGACATCTTAGAATTGCCATAAGTTCTAGCAGGTAAATTGATAGGTATTTCGATGATTTTATAGCGATTGTTAAAAAGCTTTTTCAAGCTTTCAAAAAAGAAAGCGTAAGAACTGCTTTTTAAGTTTGAAAAATGGTTAGCGTCAATATGACTTAATTGATATGCACGATAAGCTCCTGTGACATCATAAGGACATTTGAGTAAAAAGGCAGTCATAAGATGAGCAGTCCATGTCAGTGCTTTTCGAAAATAGTTCCAGGTCTCCAAACTGTTTTTCATCAAAAAACGAGAACCTATAGCAATATCATACTGATCAAGTGCAGAGATCAATGCAGGTATGTATTTAGGATCATGACTAAAATCAGCATCCATCGTAATTAACTGTTGATAACCATTAGCATAAGCCCATGCAATTCCTTCTTTATGCGCAGACCCTATGCCGGATTTTTTTTTACGATGAATGATAAAAACGCAGGCATCTTTTTTTTGGATTTCGTTTAATAGACAGCCTGTTCCATCAGGAGAATTATCATCTAAAAAAAGAAAATCAAGATTAAGGTTTAGATTTTTAATAGCATGATAAAGGGGTTGTATATTATTACATTCGTTATAAGTGGGAATAAACACAAGCAGTTTGTTTGTCATAAACCCTTTCCTTGGGTTTCCGCTAAGTCCTCTAATGATAATAAAAATGAAGAAATGTTGCACGCTTTTTGGTACCATACAATGAATAATAAAATTCACATTGGAGTTCATTGATGGCACTTAGCGAAGAAGCAATGTCTTTTCTGGAAGAGCATATCCCTGAACTTGCGGATATAGCATTTAAGCAAGCTTATTGGGCTGCTCTTGCCTCTGGGAGTAGCGTTCTCATCAGCGAAAATGGGAATTTAGTAGAGGTATTCCCTGATGGGAAGCATAGATTTATCAAACATTTACCTCCATCAATATCAGTGATTCGCGGGCAGAAGTTAGAAAGGAATCCATGACTAATATAGTGTGATTAGGAAAAAATGAGTAGCAACCATAAAAAAAGAAAAGAATAACCATGTATATTTACTATAATGACAAAACCGACTACCTTGAAGTTCTTGAGAAAAAAGTTAAGAACTATGCTGTTCCGCTTGAAAATGGTCTTTTTAAAATATTCACAGAAAAAGGAAACAAGCCCATTGGTTATGGAATTGAAAACGCATCCAAGCGACATAAAGATTTAGCTATTTTTAGTCGGTCTAAAGAAGGTTAGCTATTCATTTTTAGCGACTTGTCGTCCTGACAACAAGTCGCTAAAAATGAATAGCTAACCTTCTTTAACGGGAATCACTGGCCTAAAATACCGGAGCACAAGCCGGGAACTTTTGAAGAACCATTGCACGTCTTTTTATAATCTTTATAATGTCTCATATAATAAAGCTGGATACTCTAGTGAAAACCATACCATCATATAACATCATCTTCGCCGGCACGCCGCTCTTTTCCGTATCCGCGCTTACGGCACTGATTCAATCACCGCATAAAGTGGTTGCGGTTTACACACAACCCGATCGGCCTTCGGGTCGTGGTCGAAAGTTGACCGCAAGTCCCGTAAAAGAAGAGGCGTTAAAACATGGGTTACCCATTTATCAGCCGCAAAGTTTAAAAAATCCTGAAGAACAACAGAGGCTTATCGATCTTAAGGCTGATCTTATGGTTGTGGTGGCCTATGGCTTGCTGTTGCCAAAAACTGTATTGCAAGCACCGCGTTTGGGATGCATCAATATTCATGCTTCCCTATTGCCGCGTTGGCGTGGAGCAGCGCCTATTCAACGAGCCATTGTGGAGGGGGATGCCGAAACCGGGGTCACGATTATGCAAATGGATGAAGGCTTGGACACGGGGGACATGCTTTATAAAGTCCATTGTCCCATTGGGCAAACTGATACCAGTGAAACATTGCATGTACATTTAGCAAGATTGGGCGCAGATGCCTTATTGCATACGTTAGAGCATTTAACACAGATCATACCTAAACCCCAAGACCATAGGTTTGCCACCTATGCTCGCAAAATCAGCAAAGAAGAGGCTGACATTGATTGGACTCAGCCTGCTGAAGACATTGTAAATAAAATTCGAGGATTCAATCCCTGGCCTATTGCTTATACCCATTCAGGAGAGCTGGTCATACGCATTTGGCAAGCGCAGATGATTGAAAAACCTAATTTAAACTATGCACCTGGTGAAATTATCAAGGCAGATGCAGAAGGCATCGATGTTGCGACAGGAAAAAATATATTACGCATCGAAAAGTTACAATTACCCGGTGCTCGTGTTTTATCAGCGTCAGAAATAGTGAATGCAAACTATGCTGAGCTTGCTGTCGGAACAAGATGGGGCAAGTAAAGTGAATCTTAGAGCAATTGCAGCGAAAGTTATTTATAAAGTTTTGATAAATGGATCTTCATTATCAGATGCACTTTCCGAAGTGTCATGCGACGCAAGAGATAAAGCATTCGTGCAAGCATTGTGTTATGGGGTATGCAGACGATTTTTTTATTTGGATCATATACTGCAAAATCTTCTTGAAAAACCGCTAAAAGACAAAGACCAAGATATTTATTGTTTGTTATTAGTGGGTTTATTTCAACTTATCGATATGCGCGTACCCGCACATGCTGCGGTTTCTGAAACGGTTGCCGCAGCCGATGTTTTAAAAAAATCGTGGGCCAAAAGTTTAATCAATGCGGTATTACGAAATTATCAACGCAATGAAGCATCCTTAAAACTTAAATTAAGCAAAGAAGCTTATTATGATCATCCCGCGTGGATGATGGAGAAATTTAAACAAGATTGGCCCAATGACTGGAAAGCGATTGTTGCTGCCAATAATCAACATCCGCCTTTTTCGTTGCGTGTTAATTTGCGTCAGGTTTCTAGAGAAGATTATCTGGCAAAACTTAATGTGATGGCGAAACCTATTCTTGAGACTGCCTCTGGAATAACGTTAGAGCAGCCAATGAATGTGGTCGATCTGCCTGGGTTTGCAGAGGGAGATGTTTCTGTGCAAGATGGTGCTGCGCAATTAGCGGCCTCACTGCTCAAACTTGAACCAGGACAGCGTGTATTAGATGCATGCAGTGCGCCGGGTGGGAAAGCTGCGCATATACTTGAGCAGCAAGCCGATATAGAATTAACGGCTGTGGATCGCGATGCAGACCGAGTGAAAGCCATCGTTGAAACCATGCAGCGATTGGGGTTCTCTGCAAAAATTCTATGTGCAGATGCGGCCAACATTGACGATTGGTGGGATGGTCAATTATTTGACCGTATTTTATTAGATGCCCCTTGTTCGGCGAGCGGTGTGATTCGTCGTCACCCCGATATTAAATTATTGCGGCGTGAAGAGGACATGGAAAACTTAACTTCACAACAAAAGTTATTGTTAAACACGCTTTGGGGTTTATTGAAACCCGGTGGTTTATTAGTGTATGCAACATGCTCTGTTTTTGCGGAAGAAAACGCGCAACTGTTATCCGTTTTTCTCGAAGAACATGCTGATGCGAAAGAAGAAAAGATCCAAGCAGCGTTTGGAAACGCATGCAGTGTGGGTAAACAAATTTTACCCGGTATGTTAGGTATGGATGGTTTTTATTACGGTTGTTTAAGAAAATTTAATTGAAGGTGAAACTATGCGTATAGAATATGATGTAAAACTGGATTTTAAGGACGTTTTAATTCGACCTAAGCGCAGTGTATTAACATCGCGTTCTGAAGTTTCATTACTGCGTGAATTCAAATTTAAACATTCAGGTGTGAAATGGCAAGGTGTGCCGATTATTGCCGCGAACATGGACCATACGGGCACATTTGAGATGGCAAAAGCATTGGCTGAGCATCAATTATTAACAGCAATGGATAAGTTTGCCGCAACCAAAGATTGGCAAAAACATGCGGATATCATTCCTTCTTGCTTTGTGTCTATGGGGGTGGCCGATCATGATTTTGAACGATTGCAAGAAGTGATGAAAGCCGTCAATGAGTCTATGATTTGTTTGGATGTGGCGAATGGTTATACG
>CAYVRW010000110.1:0-6814 GCA_964453575.1 uncultured Coxiellaceae bacterium
ACCTTGCGGCCATACATAAATAATCCCGCAATCACCCCCAAGCAGCCTGCCAGCATAATACCGCTTAACAACAAGCCGTCATGCATAGGATTGCCTGAGCTCACCAAACTTAGGACTCCTGCAACAGGGCCCACTGCAATGGCCACATCATTTGATCCATGTGCAAACACCATCGCACAGGCCGTGAATGCCATTAAGACACTAAACATGCCTTCGATATAAATAAATTGAGTATGGCGGCTGAAATTCGTGCGCATGCGTAATTGCCGCATGGCAATCAAACCTACTAGCATCACAATCACCACAGTTAAAGCAACAGCAGCAAAGGTTTGCCATGCGGTCAGATCAATATGAAAATGATGCAACCCTTTCACCGTCGTCATAAAAGCAAGCACAATACCGACTAATAATAAATAAAACGGAACAAGGTATTTAGCAGATACAAAAGGATTTTCATGGGCCAAAATCCAGCGTCGAATAGAAATAAATAAAAGAAAAGCTGTAACACCTGCAATCAAAGGTGAACTTATCCAACTGATAGCAATGAACCCTACTTTGCGCCAATGAACAGCATTAAATCCTAGCATAATGGCACCTACACCCACCAAGGCACCGACAATGGAATTAGTGATCGATACCGGCATCCCTAAAATACTGGCAATGGTAATCCAGGTAGCACCTGCAAACAAAACCGATAGCATGGCATAAACTAAATAGTGCGGAGCAAAACTATTCATATCAATGATACCACCGCGAATGGTATCAGAAACTTCATTGCCTCCCAGAAATGCCCCAGCAATTTCAAAGACAATGGCAATTAACATCGCCTGTTTAACGGAAATAGCACGAGAACCCATGGCAGTGCTCATGATATTTGCTAAATCGTTGGCGCCTATCCCCCATGTCATCCATAAACCGACGACACAAGCGAGCGCTACAAAAATGACACCGTATTCCATGAACAATTATCTCATTTGGCTAATAAAATTTGTAAGTGATCGCCGATCTCACGTGCATCATCTGCAAGATCTCCAGTCCACTCAATGATTTTATAAAGAAACATGACATCAACAGGTGGAAGCGATTTTTCTAAACTGAATAAAACAAGACGTAATTGATTACCCAAATCATCAGTAGCATGCTCAATTGCAGTTAACTTTGTAATCATGCTATCAACTATTTTTATTTCATTGCCGCTAAAACCCGTTTCAAGTAATTCATCTAATTCATGAATAGCGGTATTAGCTTGAGCAGATGCATCAATGTTACGTTTTAAAAATTCAATATAATGCGACACCATGGCATCTGGAAAACTCATTTTTCTTCCCAATACCATGCCTGCAACATCTTTTGCTTTGTTAGCTAATGCATCTTGTATTTCTAACAATTCCAATAAGTCACTGCGTGAAAATGACATAAACAAACTGTTGGGTAAATGCAGCCTGATGTCACGTTTCATCGTGTCAGCTTCGTTTTCCAGGCGCACAATATCTTTATGCAGCACCTCAACGCGAGCCCAATCTTTTGCGAAAACAGCATCAAAAAAAGGCTGAAGCTGCTTTACACATGCATGTACCTTGGCCATATGCTCCTCAAGCGGGCGTATGGGTGAGCGGCCAAACATGTTTAAAAAAGGTGTTGTAGGCATATATTGTATCCTCCGGGAGAGGGGAAATTATTATATATAAACTTTAGTGACATCTAACATACGATTTGAAAAACCCCATTCATTATCATACCAAGATAGCACTTTGACTAAATTGCCAATGACTTTAGTGTATGAAACATCAAAAGTTGATGATGCTGGATTATGATTAAAATCCACGGAAACCAAAGGAGCACTATTGATTTCCAGTATGCCTTTCAATGAGCCTTCTGCAGCGTCACGCATCATTTTATTCACTTCATCAACCGTGGTATCACGTTTTGCAATAAAGGTGAAATCAATCACGGATACATTAATCGTAGGAACACGCACTGCAAAACCATCTAATTTGCCGCTTAATTCAGGAATTACCAAACCTACTGCAGATGCGGCCCCAGTGCTGGTTGGAATCATGGAATGCGCTGCCGCACGTGCACGGCGTAAATCGGTATGATAAACGTCGATTAAAGCTTGATCATTCGTGTATGAATGCACGGTATTCATTAAACCTTTTTCAATGCCTAAACCTTCATGCAACACTTTTACCAATGGTGCTAAACAATTGGTTGTGCATGATGCATTAGAAATCACGGTATCCGTTTTTTTAAGTGTCTTATGATTGACGCCATACACGATGGTTGCATCCACACCGGTTGCAGGTGCTGAAATTAAAACTTTTTTTGCACCGGCTTCAAGATGCGCTGATGCTTTTTCTTTGCTGGTAAAAAATCCTGTACACTCCAATACAACATCAATGTTTAATTCTTTCCAGGGTAATTTTTTAGGATCACGTTCTGCAACCACACGAATTTTATCGCCGTTAACGACAAGATCATTTCCCGCAACGCTCACTTCACCCGGAAATTTACCATGGGTTGTATCATAGCGTGTTAAATGCGCATTGGTATTCACATCACCCAAATCATTAATTGCTACGATTTGTATGTCAGGATAACGCTTGGACTCATAATGGGCACGTAAAATATTACGTCCAATACGGCCATAGCCATTAATTGCAACACGAATAGTCATGCGTCTCTCTCCTCTACTGAATTAAACTCATCATATTTTTTGCAACAGTCACGATATGTTCGACTGTTAAACCACATTCTCTATAAACATCTTTAGCAGGCGCTGAAGCACCAAATCGATCAATTCCAATCACACAGCCTTCGGTCCCTACAAACTTATACCACCCATCCGTTGCGGAAGCCTCAATGGCGATACGTGCAACCACATTTTTAGGTAATACACTTTCTTGATACGCCAAATCTTGCGCTAAATACACGTCTGTCGATGGTATGGACACAATACGCACCTTTATTCCTGCTTGACTAAGCAGTAATCCCGCATCAACGGCAAGCCCTACTTCCGAACCGGTTGCCATCATAATCATTTCAGGGTGTCCATTGCAATCTTTTAGAACATAACCGCCCTTATGAATATTCGCTAACGCTTTAGCATCCCGCTCCTGGAAAGGCACATTTTGTCTGGAAAATAATAAACAGGTTGCGCCTTGATGTTCTATGGCTTTTTGCCAGGCGACTGCTGATTCTACTCCATCGCAAGGACGCCAAACAGACAAGCCTGGGATCATACGTAAACTAGGCCCATGTTCAATGGATTGATGGGTAGGCCCATCTTCACCTAAACCAATGGAATCATGTGTATATACAAAAATAACCCGCGCTTTCATCATGGCAGCCAACCGTACTGCATTGCGCGCATAATCTGAAAACGTTAAAAATGTACCGCCAAAAGGCAGCAATGCACCATAGAGTGCCAAACCATTCATAATGGCTGACATACCAAATTCGCGCACACCATAATGAATATATTGCCCTTCCGGGGTTTCTTTAGAAAAGGGTTTAACACCCGTCCAATGGGTAAGATTAGACTCTGATAAATCAGCAGAGCCGCCCATGAGTTCGGGTAATAGTTTAGTAAAATGATTAATACAAAGCTGTGAGGCTTTGCGCGTAGCCATGGTTTCTTTTTTCTCATTCATGGCATGGACTAAGTCATTTGCGACACTTGACCAATTCTCAGGTAAACGCTTTTCTAAACGTCTTATTAACTCATTCGCCAAATCAGGATACGCTTTTTGATAGTCGGCAAAAAGGGCATGCCATTGGTCTTCCGCTTTTCTGCCTTTATCGCGTGCATCCCAAGCTTTATAAACAGTTTCAGGAACTTCAAAAGGTGCATAAGGCCAGTCAAGTTTAGCCCGTGCAGCGGCAATTTCTGCATCACCCAAAGGTGCGCCATGGACTTTGGAGGTACCCGCAAGATTAGGCGCACCAAAACCGATACGCGTTTGGCAGCAAATAATACTGGGTTTATCTTTAACCGATTGTGCTTCAATAATGGCTTTCTGCACCGCTTCTGCATCGTGACCATCAACATTTGCCACCACATGCCAGCCATAACTTTGGAACCGTAATGGCGTATTATCGGTAAACCATCCTTTTACATGGCCATCAATAGAAATTTCATTATCATCATAAAAAACAATGAGCTTGCCTAAACCATACGTCCCTGCCAACGAACAAGCTTCATGGGAAATACCTTCCATCAAGCAGCCGTCGCCGACAAAGGCATAAGTATGATGATCAATAATGGGAAAACCTTCACGATTGAATTGTTTCGCCAAATGCATTTCTGCCATGGCCATACCAACCGCATTCGCAAGCCCCTGACCTAATGGGCCTGTGGTCGTTTCAACGCCGGGGGTATCACCGTATTCAGGATGGCCGGGAGTCTTTGAGTGCAGCTGACGAAAATGCTTTAAATCATCGATACTTACATCATAACCAGTCAAATGCAATACGGCATACAACAACATACAGCCATGGCCATTAGATAATACAAACCTATCTCTATTTAACCAATGAGGATTAGATGGATTATGTCGTATGAAATCATTCCATAAAACTTCGGCAATATCCGCCATTCCCATGGGCATGCCAGGATGGCCTGAATTAGCTTTTTGTACGGCATCCATGCTTAAAAACCGAATAGCGTTAGCATTATCGCGACGAGAAGGCATCGCTTGACCCCCAGTTAAAATAAATGTGGATCATACCTTTTTTGCGGGTAGGTGCATAGTATAAATCCCCTCTCCTAGAGCGTTTTTTGCGATGGGAGAGGGATAAGGGTGAGGGTGCTTATGATCTACACGTACTTGCCAAAAAAACTCCGTGAATATTATCAAAAAAATGCGTATGATGCAGGATTTACTTTACCCTATTTTGTACATAAAATAATCAGGACGAACTATGCAAAAAGAATTTTTGTTTACTTCTGAGTCAGTCTCTGAAGGCCATCCCGACAAAATTGCCGACCAAATATCGGATGCCATTTTAGATGCGATCTTAACTCAAGATAAAGCAGCACGTGTTGCTTGTGAAACCTTTGTCAAAACCGGCATGGTGTTAGTAGGCGGTGAAATCACCACCTCTGCCTGGGTTGACATTGAACAAATTACTCGCCAAGTCATCAGAGATATTGGCTATAACAGCTCTGCTATGGGCTTTGATTGGGAATCTTGTGCGGTGATGTCTGCCATAGGCAAACAATCGCAAGATATTGCTCAAGGCGTAGATAGAACCAGCAATGAACAACAAGGCGCTGGCGACCAAGGATTAATGTTTGGTTATGCTAGCAACGAAACGTCCGTACTCATGCCTGCACCGATTTATTACGCACATGAGTTAGTCAAGCGCCAGGCTGAATTACGCAAAGAAGATGTGCTTGGCTGGTTGCGGCCGGATGCGAAAAGCCAAATTACTTTCCGTTATATTGATGACAAACCAGTAGGCATTACTGCTGTTGTACTGTCCACTCAGCATGATCCGGATGTTGAACAACAATACTTGGTCGACGCTGTCATTGACGAAATCATTAAACCGGTGCTGCCTGCTGAATGGATTGATAAAAACACCAAATTCTATGTTAATCCCACCGGCCGTTTCGTCATTGGCGGACCTTTAGGTGATTGCGGATTAACTGGCCGCAAAATCATTGTTGATTCCTATGGCGGTATGGCGCGTCATGGCGGCGGTTGTTTTTCTGGAAAAGATCCTTCCAAAGTCGACCGTTCAGCTGCTTACGCTGCACGTTATGTAGCAAAAAATATCGTTGCAGCCGGCATTGCTGATCGCTGTGAAATTCAAGTGTCTTATGCCATTGGCGTTGCTGAACCTATTTCCATCTATGTCGATACCTTTGGCACCGGAAAAATTTCCGATAAAAAAATCATTCAGCTGATACGCGAACATTTTGATTTACGCCCCTACGGAATTATTAAAATGCTCGATTTGCTTAAACCTATTTATCGTCAAACAGCAAGCTACGGTCACTTTGGCCGCGAAGACATTAATGTAAGCTGGGAAAAAACCGATAAAGCCCAAGCGCTTCGAAAAGCTGCTCATCTTAATGGAGAAAACGTATGCACAGCCAATTAATAGAAGAGGTTATTATGGATGCAAAAGTTGCTGACATGTCACTTGCTGACTGGGGCCGCAAAGAAATTAACATTGCGGAAACTGAAATGCCGGGACTTATGGCTATCCGCCAAAAATATAAAGGTAAACATCCATTAAAAGGCGCGCGTATTGCCGGTTGTTTACATATGACCGTACAAACTGCCGTATTAATTGAAACCTTAATCGATTTAGGTGCCGATGTTCGCTGGTCTTCTTGTAATATTTTTTCAACTCAAGACCATGCTGCTGCTGCCATTGCCAAAGCAGGCATTCCTGTATTCGCCTGGAAAGGTGAAACAGAAGAAGAATATTGGTGGTGTGTAGAACAAACCATTAAAGGCCCTAACGGTTGGACACCTAATATGGTTCTGGATGATGGCGGTGATCTCACCTTGGTGTTACATGATAAACATCCTGAAATCTTAAAAAACATTAAAGGTATCTCTGAAGAAACTACCACGGGTGTGCATCGTTTATATGAAATGTTTAAAGCTGGCACGCTGAAAGTCCCTGCTATTAACGTGAATGATTCCGTCACCAAATCTAAATTCGATAATTTATACGGTTGCCGCGAATCCCTTATCGATGGCATTAAACGTGCGACGGATGTGATGATTGCCGGAAAAATCGCTGTCGTTTTTGGTTATGGCGATGTAGGTAAAGGCTGTGCTGAATCCATTCG
>CAYVRW010000111.1:0-6755 GCA_964453575.1 uncultured Coxiellaceae bacterium
ATCCATGTATTTTGGGTGACATCCTGTCACCAAGTCGCTTAAAACAACTATGGTCCTACTTTTTTGAACTGCTATAACGCCAAAATTTATTTGCATTGCATAATTTTTTATAGTACGCTTTCCTTTTTCTTAAGCGTGCGCCGATTTGATAACAGATTGCAGGCGCTTTATAAATTTAGCTAAAGAGTTTATTTATATGTATACATTTGACAACCCATCCAATCATTTCAATTTTTATTATTTCTTTTTTATTTCTGTGATGCGAAGCCTGTTTTAATGTGAGCTTGAATCAATAATTGCATGCTCATTTAAAACAGGCTTTTTCATTTCGCTGATAAATTAAAGTTAACACATTAAATGGAGATTATATATGACTAAAGCACATGTTCTAGGTTTTCCACGTATAGGGGCTTTCCGTGATACTAAAAAAGCAGTTGAAGCCTATTGGCGTGGAGAAATATCACAAGAGGAATTAGGACGTAGGGGCGAGCAAATTCGTAGTGATAACTGGAAATTACAAGCAGAAGCAGGATTAGATTTTGTGAGTGTGGGTGATTTTTCTTGGTATGATCATGTATTAGATACTTCAGCCATGCTCGGCGTGGTGCCAGAACGTTTCGGAAAAGTGAATGACCAAGTGGATATCGACACTTATTTTTGCATGGCACGCGGTATGGCGCCAAACACACAAGAAGCAACAGCCTGCGAAATGACAAAATGGTTTAATACCAACTATCATTACATTGTGCCTGAATTTACTAAAAATCAATCCTTTCAGTTAGCATCAGATAAATTATTTCAGGAAATTAATCAAGCCCAACAACTGGGTTATCAAGTAAAACCAGTGATTTTAGGCCCCTTAAGTTATTTATGGTTAGGAAAAACCAAAGGCATTGAATTTGATAAACTCACTTTATTAAATACAATTCTTCCTGTTTATCAAGAAATTCTTACACGCCTATCGCAACAACATATCGATTGGGTACAAATTGATGAGCCCATATTAATATTAGATTTACCCTCCGAATGGCAAAAAGCGTTTATACAAGCTTATCAACACTTATCTTTTTCTTCAATTAAATGTATGTTAACGACTTATTTCGGTGAATTGCATGACAACCTTGATATCGTCAATCAGTTACCCGTACAAGGTTTACATATTGACTTATGTTCATCGCCAGAGCAACTAAACCAAGTCCTTGCAACTTCTCCAAGTGATAGAGTCCTATCATTAGGTATGATTAATGGACGCAACATTTGGCGAGCGAATTTAAAACAAGCGCTTGATGTTTTACAGCCTGTCAAAACCAAATTACAAGACAGATTATGGATAAGTTCTAGCTGCTCTTTATTGCATGTACCCGTTGATTTAGATAATGAAACTGACATGGATGCAGAATTAAAATCTTGGCTCGCATTTGCTAAACAAAAACTGGCTGAAATTACCGTACTCTCTCATGTTCTTGACGATGGCGAACAACGTTATATTACAGAATTGGAAGAAAATACGAAAATAGTACAATCGCGTCGACAATCTTCTCGCATTCATCATAGCAAAGTAAAAGAACGTGTCGGCAAATTGACGCCTGATTTTGCAGAACGTCAAAGTCATTACCAAAAACGCGCAGAAATACAACGCAAGCATTTAGCATTGCCTTTGTTTCCTACGACTTCCATTGGTTCTTTTCCGCAAACTCAAGATATTCGCAAAGCCCGCCAAGATTATAAATTAGGCAACATTGATCATGCGCATTATGTCGCAAAAATGAAAGAAGAAATTGCGCATGTCATTCAAGTCCAAGAAGAATTAGACATCGATGTATTAGTCCATGGTGAAGCTGAAAGAAATGATATGGTGGAATATTTTGGCGAATTATTAAATGGTTTTGCGTTTACTAAAAATGGTTGGGTACAAAGTTATGGTTCACGTTGTGTTAAACCTCCTATCATTTATGCAGATGTATCACGTCCTGCACCTATGACAGTGGAATGGTCTAAGTACGCGCAATCATTAACAGAACGTCGTATGAAAGGTATGTTAACAGGGCCTGTGACTATTCTTGCTTGGTCGTTTGTACGCGATGACCAATCTCATTCTACAACAGCCTTGCAAATTGCTTTGGCATTACGCGATGAAGTGTGTGATTTGGAAAAAGCTGGCATTTCTGTGATTCAAATTGATGAACCCGCTTTTCGCGAGTCTTTACCATTACGTAAGGTCGATTGGAAAGCTTATTTAGATTGGGCAGTATACTGCTTTCGCATTACGGCAAGCGGCGTGAAGGATGAAACGCAAATTCATACCCATATGTGTTATTCAGAATTCAATGATGTGATTAACTCAATTGCTAACTTAGATGCCGATGTTATTACCATAGAAAGTTCACGATCAGAAATGGAATTATTAAAAGCATTTGAAACGTTTGCCTATCCTAATGAAATAGGCCCTGGTGTATTTGATATTCATTCTCCGCGTATTCCTAATGCCGCTGAAATGCTGCAGCAATTGGAAAAGGCAGCGCAATATATACCTGTAAAACGACTTTGGGTTAACCCTGACTGTGGTTTAAAGACCAGGCAATGGCATGAAGTCAAACAAGCATTGCATCATATGGTAACAGCCGCTAAAACATTGCGAAAAAAATATGATGTGCCATCAAACAATCAGCACCTTAAACATGAGGTATCCTATTAGATTATTTATTGCTTATAAACTGCAATAAACGTCATTTATTTATCATTAAATGATGGAACTAGCTGTCATTTAATGATAAACTATTAGCATTAAGCGTTGCTGTTTAATAGTAAAATGCGTTTAAGGGAATTTTAAATTATTTATTATTTAATAAGGAGATTGATCTATGTTACACCGTTATTTATCAGCATTTTTCATTGCTCTATTATCTTTATTTGTTTCTCTTGGACTACAAGCACAAACCACAACGGTAGTAGAGAAACGCGTGATAGTAACACCTGTACCTAAAGCCATTTGCACCACTGTAGAAGGTCGTTGGCAAGGTTCTACATGGATTGCTTCACATGAAGTTTGTAAATATGAAAACAGAAAGGAAGGTGCAGCATGGGTCAATAGCTATTGGTCATGTACTGAAGCTACTGCAGATGGAACATGCAGCAACTGGACGTTAGTGCCGGGTTATTGGGTACAAACATTAGAATAAGTTTGCCTAGATAAAAAAGAAATAGCTCAGTCTTTATAACTGAGCTTTTTTTGCCTAAAAAACATCATTGATCATCTTATATAAAATCAGTTATATTCAATTCGCTTCAAACAATCATGATGAAAAATAAAAACCTTATAAGGATAAATAGGTATTGTATGCAAAGAAATTATCTAACCCATTTAATAAGAAGTCAGGCAGAAACAAATCTCGCTAACTCAACAGTAATGAGCCTTAATGAAAGAAAAGCTGCCATTATTGCAGCTGAGCTCAATCAATATTATCCAAATGAATCAGAACTATTAAAAGATTGGGATAATCATTATGAATACAAAGATGAAAATGAAGTAACAGAAGTTAAAGCTATGCAATTGAAATTCTTTTTATTGAAAATAGAATATGAAGAATTACAAAAAGTTATTCTGGCTGAAAAAAATGCCCAAAAACATAAAAATCGATCACGATTCTTAAATCGTGTTATAGGCATGATTGGCGATCTTAATTTGCTTTCTATGACAGGAGCATTTACCTCCAATGTGCTTGGTTTGATAAGCATCTTATATAATGCCATCACTACCGCAGTCGTTTTTGCAGGCTCATTAGTGGTACTTGCATTGTCATTACCTCTCTCGCTTGCAACCACCATCTTAGGCGTCGGCATTGAATTTTTAAATACGCTTATCCATACCAAGACGCCGAATCGCGGTAAAATTTTAGCTGCAGATTTTGCTATCCTTGGATTTGCAGTCACAGCATTGATGATACCATTCCATATTGTCCCTGCTGTTATTATTGGATTTCCTGTCGTATTGCCCTTATTATTTACTGGAATACTTGCAGCCTTTTATTATAAAGATCAAGAGCGATCAAATTATACTGTAGAAAAGATATTTATCAATAATCAAAATATCATAAACAATGAAGCATTACTTAATAAACACATGCAAACCTTAACCCGACGAAACACGAAAGACATTATAGAAGACCCCACCGTACAACATTTATCTTTACTCATAGCTGAGCAAAAAAAAGAGAACGCTTTATTAGAAATTCAACGTCAAACCTTATCAACAACCATTAAAACACATGCAGTATCTTGTGTAGCTATGGGTGTTTTACTGACATCTGCCTTTCTATTTCCCCCGCTATCCTTAGCCGCCGCCATTGCAGGTGTCGTTGGTATGGGGCTATTTGTTGGCATGCAGGCCTATGGCAAACATTTAAGAAATGAAGAGCAACACTTATTAAAAATGAAAGAACAAGAACTAACTATAGGTGCCTTACAAATGGTTGAAATTGAAAAAGCCATGAAAAAAATACCCAAACCCTCCATGGAGGCAAAAAATAGCCCAAAACAAGCACCCGAGATGACTATGCTACATCCGCGCAGACTTTTTGAATGCAGTAATAGAGCCGTTTCGAGAATACTTTCCACTGTCAGTACCTTATCCCCTAGGTTTTAAATGAAAAAACATGAATAATGCTGAAGTTTCCCAATTTTTGTGCTAACATTTTTTTGTTTATTAATAAACCATATGGAAATCACTTTGGAGAATAGGACATGGCAGCTAAAAGAAAAGCTAGTAATCGAAACAATACCCGCAAAACTCGTGCCTCATCAATGCAATTAAAAGCTATACCCCATAAACAAACGAAAATGCAAATTTTAAGAGATATTGCAGACCACTCAGAGTTAACTGTTAAACAAGTGAGAAATGTGTTAGCAGCTGCAGGTCATATTGCAAAATGTCATATTATTAAAAAAGGATCGGGTGAGTTCTCGATACCTGAAATGGCTATTAAAGTAGTGCGCAAAACTAAACCAGCTACCAAACAACGCCAAGGCAGAAATCCCATGACTGGCGAAACGATTACGATAGCTGCTAAGCCAAAACGTGATGTCATTAAAGTAAGACCGCTCAAGTCTCTGAAAGAAGTTATGTTCCAGGGATAAGATTTTCATTTCTGGCTGAGTGAATAAACGCTTGGCCAGAAATAGCTTTTTCAATTATCATATTCCCCATTAGTACGCGTATCAACCGTTTGATGGTACCAAAAAACGACATTACATCACCGAGCAAAACGAACAGACTTCACTAGCAATGTAAATACACACACCTTAATCATACAATAATCAATGATATTCATTTATGAATCGAAAGTTAATAGAAGCACGCAAATCTTAAATAGATTTTTTAACCCAGCACGCAAACGTCTGAGATGAGATGATTTATTTTATTTTTATTAATGATATCAATGAGATAGCAATTATATAAAGCTTGCGCTATTTTGCTACTCATCCCATACCTTTTATATGATTTAATAACATAAGTATCTTTAGAATTTAACAAGTTCTGTTCGAAATCAAGTGTTATCTGTTCTTTTTGCTCCATAGTTAAACCACTTAAATAAGTTTCTATCATTTGCTTTTTTTGTTTAGAAATTTCTCTTTCTTTTGCTTCTTCTTGTACCTTATTTTGAGCTATCTTTATATCCCCTCGATTTTTTTCTTCTTTTATAATATCTTTACTAGATTTGCTTAGCTTATAATCATTTTTCCATGCCTTAAATAGATATCCTGCAATTTCTCTAATTCTACCAGATTTAAAACTTTCAGAAGATTTAATAAATTTAATTTTTTCCTTTATATATTCTTCATCATATTGCGACAAAATATCTGATAAAGATTTATTTGAGAGATGAAAATCTATCCTTAATACATTCATCAACTCTGAATCTAAAATTTTTTCTTCATTATCTAAACGATTTATTTGATTAAACGATGATAACTTAAATTTAATGCTAATTACTTTTTTATTTATACGCTGAATTTCAGGTATCACTTTAATGGGAGAATATAAATTTACTTCTTTTACGGCAACATCAAGAACACGCTTTTTAAAATCACAGAAGTTCGGGTAACGATTTCCAGGTATACCCATTAATTTTCTAAATGTATTAATCGCCAACCATGGAGTACTAGCAATACCTTGAAATCGTATACAATTCTCATATAAAGCTAATCCATAATTCGAATTAAAAGCAGTCATAACACTGAGATCAACTTTACCGTAAATTTCAGGTCGATAAAGTAATTCTCTCATTACTGAACTGAATTCATAAGAACAAATTCCATTTTCGATTTTTGCCGCTGAAACAATAGCGCTTGCTCTCCATTTTTCATTAATGTTTCCATGATCATTTTCAATAACATTCCATTCAATAGCTGTAGTAATCAAATCCATGATAGATTTTCTTAATTTTTTATAATCTCTGCTGTCATAACCAATTAAGCCACATAATTTTTTTACCGATATAGAGTAATGACTTTTATCTGGCATCTCATGATATGCATTGAATAATAAGGCATTGAAAAGCTTTCTTTGAACAAGCGTTAAATTGTTAGAGCAATGTATAGTATTGACATGCTTCTTCAAAATGATATTAATGTCTTTTTTTTCTTCAGATGACATCATTACAGACTCCTTGTCTGTTTTTAATAAACTTGAATCCGGACGTCCGGATTGATCGATTAATTTACAAAATCCGGACGTCCGGATTTCATAGAGTGAGATC
>CAYVRW010000112.1:0-6612 GCA_964453575.1 uncultured Coxiellaceae bacterium
GACCTGATTTTGAAATTTTACCGTTAAAAATATACTCCATGGTACGTTTAGGTGTTAAACCTGAAATCAATGCCTTATGCGCGATCACTTTTGCCTTAACATTATTTTTAATCATTTGTTCACGATGGATACTCAGGAAAAAACCATGACATTCATCTTACGATTCATGTTGTGTCTGCTATTTTGTATTTATGCTCCGGCACATGCAGCAAAAAATGTCCTTAATATTTATGCCTGGTCGTCTGAAATACCTCCGGAAACCATAGAACAATTTGAAAAAGAAACGGGCATCAAAGTTAATTATTCGGTCTTTGATAATAATGAAATTATGTACACCAAACTACGTACGAATGCTAAAGGTTATGATATTGCTGAACCATCTACCTATTATATAGAACGCATGCGTCAGCAACATATGCTGCAAAAACTCGATAAATCCAAATTAACTCTTTATAACAACATTGATCCGTTTTTTTTAAACAGGTCTTATGATCCGGAAAGTGCTTATAGCATTCCCTTCGCATGGGGTACGACGGGTATTTTTTACAATGCCGATTATTACAACGGTAATGAGATTAAAAGCTGGTCTGATTTATCACAACCCAAATTCCATAATAGTTTGATGTTTTTAGATGAAACACGCTCTGTATTTTCAAGTGCATTGCGAATGATTGGTTATTCTATTAATGATGAAAATCCAGCACATCTTTATCAAGCCTATTTAAAACTCAAACACATGAGACCTAATATACGGCTTTTTAATAATGATGCGGTGATTTCACTGCTTATTGATGAAGACGCCACCATTGGGATGGCCTACAGCGGTGATGTTTACGCCGCGCAACAAGAAAATCCTAAATTACAATTTGTCCATCCAGCCGATGGTTTTGAAATTTGGGTAGATCATTTTGTGCTATTAAAAAATGCGCCGCATCAAGAAAACGCTTATCAATTTTTTAATTTTTTATTGCGGCCTGATGTTGCGCGAGCTATTAGTTTAAATACCCATTATTCAACAACTAATCTTGCCGCCAAAAATAATTTGCCGGAGGCAACTAAAAATAATCCTATTCTCTACCCTTCTTATGCCATTTTGGCACGAGGAGAAATTCAATGTGATAATAAAAATTCTGCTGTGTTAGTAGAAAAATATTGGGAATGGTTGAAGATGGGAGTTTAACTACTACTCACCTTCATCATCACATACGGATTATAAGCCTCAGTTTTAAACCCATACTTCTGATAAAGCCCATGCGCATCTTCCGTCATCAAGAACCAACGGAATATGCCTTGCAAATAATAATGCTCAAACACATACTTCATCAAAGCTTTGCCTATACCTTTCTTCCTGTGTTCTTCATCTACAAACACATCCCACAATGAAGCAAATTCAGAATAATCCGTAATCACTCGAGAAAAGCCAACTTGTTTACCTTCATGCATCACCGCAAAACAAACCGAGTTTTTAATAATATAAGGAAAACGTTCTGGCGGCAGCCCCATGGAATAACGCGAAGGCGTACATAATAAATTGTAAATGTATTGCAGATCTAACTTTTTTTTATTTGCGGTGAGCGTATATTCACCAAACATGGCATCGGGATAAGTTTGTTTATATGTCATATATTTTCCTTATGCGCCCATAATGTTCTTATTTTGGACATTTGTTACTAGCAAATTAGCATTATACAGTATAGAATATCCCGCTGTTTTAAGTAACCCATGAGTGGAGTAATAAATTTATGAAAAAGTTAGTTACATTATTTATATGTCTTTTCGCATCGCTAGGCTTAGTTGCTTGCGCTGATATGTCAAAACAAGATGTCGGAACCGTATCCGGCGCAGTCGCTGGCGGCTTATTGGGCAGCCAATTTGGCGGCGGCGGCGGTAAATTAGTCGCAGTCGGTCTTGGTACCATGGCAGGCGCATTTTTAGGCGGCTCTATTGGTAAATCCATGGATGATGTGGACAGAATGAAAATGGAACGCGCTTTAGAAGCCAATTCAGTCGGTCAACCTGCTTACTGGCAAAACAGTAAAACAGGCACGAATTATACCGTGGTTCCTGTTCGCAATGTGACCCATCAAGGTAATAAATATTGCCGTGAATACCGTACGACTGCGGTGATCGGCGGCAAATCTGAGCAAGTTTATGGCAAAGCATGCCGTCAGCCAGATGGTTCGTGGAAGATAGTCAGTTAAAAATTTTTACACCATCCTTTCTGTCATGCCAGCTTTTAGCTGGCATGACACTCTCTTTATTTTTCTTGTCTAGCTCATCCGTTCGTTCTCTTTTATAATCCTCTAACACTTCTCCTCCCTATTTTCAAAGGATAATTTTTATGCAAAACATAGGTTTCATAGGCATAGGCATTATGGGCAAACCCATGGCGCTTAATTTGCTTCATGCGGGTTATAAAGTTGCCATTTATGCAAGACGTCCTGAGGTCGCGGATCCTTTAGTTAAAGCAGGCGCGAAGGCCTATAGTTCTCCTAAAGAATTAGCCTCGCATGCAGAGGTTATTATTACCATGGTGCCCGCCACCAAAGATGTGGAAGATGTTTTATTAGGTGAAGATGGCGTAGTCCACACGGCAAAACCTGGCACTATTGTCATAGACATGAGCACTATTTCTGCCAATGCCACACAGAAAATCGCGGCTGAACTCGCGAAACATAATATAGACATGCTAGATGCGCCGGTATCAGGCGGTGAGCAAGGGGCTATCAGTGGGGAATTATCGATTATGGTCGGCGGCAAAACAGATGTGCTAGAAAAAGCTAGGCCCATTTTTGATGTGTTAGGAAAACAATTTGTCCATATTGGCGGTAACGGCGCAGGACAGGTGGCTAAAGCATGCAATCAAATCATTATCGCCGAAACCATTGTGGCCGTGGATGAAGCCATGCGTTTAGCCAAAAAATCCGGGGTTAATCCTCTGAAAGTACGTGAAGCGTTGTTGGGCGGTTTTGCCAGCAGCCGAGTGCTTGAAGTGCATGGTAAACGTATGCTAGATAATAATTATGCGCCCGGATTTAAAAGTCATTTGCATCGTAAAGACATGCATCTAGCCTTAGATCAAGCTGATGAAGTCCATGTGGACTTGCCTTCGGCGAAATATGCTGCTGAAAAACTCGATGCTTTAGTCATGAAAGGTCATAGCGAACTCGATTCTTCTGCCATTCACTTACTCACTGAGGAATAAGATGACAAAAACCAAAACTACCCATGTTTGCCAAGATTGTGGTGCGCAATATCCTAAATGGTCAGGCCAATGTTTAGGCTGCGGCACATGGAATAGTTTAATCGAAGAAATAACGCAAGTGACACGTCACCCTCGCCATCAAGGTTATGCTGGTGTTTTACCTGCTATGACGACCATGGTTGACGTGACACTACAAGATGAAGCACGTCTTGTGACGGGTTTAAAAGAACTCGATCGTGTACTCGGCGGAGGTTTAGTTTTTGGATCAGTCGTATTAATTGGCGGTGATCCAGGAATAGGAAAATCAACATTACTCTTACAAACGTTGTGTTACCTCAGTCAACAGCAAAAAGTTTTATATGTAACCGGTGAAGAATCATTGCAGCAAGTCACATTGCGCGCACGGCGTTTGGGATTACCGGAAGATAAATTATTATTGTTAGCAGATACCAATGTTGAACGTATTATAAAGTGTGCGCAACAAGAAAAACCTAGCGTCATTGTTATTGACTCGATTCAAACGGTTCATACCGAACTTTTACAATCTGCACCAGGCGCCGTCGGTCAAGTACGTGAAAGCGCTGCGCAACTCGTATCATTCGCCAAACAAACGCATATCGCTTTATTTTTAGTAGGGCATGTTACTAAAGAAGGCATGCTTGCCGGTCCGCGTGTCTTAGAACATATGGTGGATTGTGTTTTGTATTTCGAAGGCGAGTCAGACAGTCGTTATCGCATGATTCGTGCGGTTAAAAATCGTTTTGGTGCGGTGAATGAACTCGGTATTTTTGCGATGACAGATAAAGGTTTGCGGGAAGTCAGCAATCCTTCTGCGATTTTTTTATCGCGTTATGATCATCCTGTACCCGGCAGTGTCATCATGGCAACCAAAGAAGGCAATAGACCCATGTTAGTGGAAGTGCAAGCACTCGTCGATCAAAGTCATGCCGCAAATCCAAGACGTGTTTGTGTAGGCTTAGATCCGCAACGTTTAGCGATGCTGCTTGCCGTGCTGCATAAACACAGCGGTGTGGCAAGTTATGATCAAGATGTCTTTGTCAATGCCGTCGGCGGCGTCAGAATTACTGAAACCGGCGCTGATCTTGCTTTATTAATGGCAGTATTGTCCAGTTTGCGCAACCGCGCTGTTCCGCATGACACGATTATTTTCGGTGAAGTCGGTTTAGCAGGCGAAATAAGACCGGTGCAAGGTGGTCAAGAACGTTTGCGCGAAGCGGCTAAACATGGTTTCAAAATAGCTATCGTCCCTCATGCCAATGCACCAAAAGAAACTATAGGCGACATGAAAGTATTTGCCGTGCAATCGTTACAAGAAGCAGTTGATCATTTTAAAAGTATTAGTCAAATGAGTAAGGAAACCGCGTGATTTTCTTAGTATCGATAACGACTTTTGACTGGTGAATCTTGAAGATCACTTGTAGCTGATACACCTTGAGAAAATGCTCCCGCAAATAATTTTTGTGTTGAGTTTTTTGCAAAGTTACTATCATCGATCACAACATTTGTTTCATGGCAATTATAGATACTTACTTTGTCTAGATTCGCCGACCCAAATATAGTCACTTGATCATCAGCACACATGTATTTCATATGCATGACAGAAACCTCTCCTTGTTCATTACGTAATTTACCATCACGAGCATACCATTTTATTTGAATACGGTTTTGTTTTTCTGGATCAATGAGCTGCATTAATTTTTTTACTGCCCATGCATTTGTTCCACCATAGACACACTCTCTTGAGTCATTGAAATTTTTACTTAACAATAATTCAATGGTGCCATTTTTCAAATTGATAAAATCGGCTAGCTCTTGAATGTACTTTATAATGTTTAAATTAGGTGTTGTTATACGAATGGTTTTTTTTGCATTTTTTAATATTGCTAAGAAAGCATTATTAACAGGATCTGCAGGAGGATTTTTAGTGTTCTCAAAAAATCCATAGGCATTTACAGGCCTTAGTTTGCTTGCTACATAAAGCATAGGTACCTGATTTTCTGATTTTTTTGGATTTTTTTTAAGAGTTAAATCAGGCAGGTAGGGTGTTATTTCTTCTTCATTAGCATTGGTTCGATGATCCCACATATATTTAAATGATTCAAAGGCAGCTAATGCAACCGGGCCATGCAAAAGCAAGCCAGCATCGTAATTAGGATTCGTGCCATAATTTGAAAATTGAAAATTTGCGCCGCTTAATATTAACGTATCAGAATCAACGAGCACTACTTTTGCATGTGAGGAATCAAGGTTATTATGTCTATGTACGCCAACATGAATTTTGATATTGTCTGGTAAATCACCTAATCCTAAACTATTAGGATCGTGCGGTACCCGATGCGGATATTGCCAATTATAAAGAACTTCAGCCGCACTACCTCGTTCATCTATGTAAATAAAAACATGTATATTTGGATTTTCTCCATGTTTTAATTTTTTTAATTTATTTTTACTAGCCTCACATAATGCTTGTCTTAGATCGTTAATGAACGGAATATTTTTCTCCCACACAAAAGTTTGGATAATAACCTGCTTTTTCGCGTGTTTAACATTTTTAAGTATCATGTCAAAGATTTGTTTTCTATCTATGGCGATCTCAGTCAAGGAATTATCATTTAAGCTAAGGACATTTCTTTTGCTGATAAGATTATGATCAATGATGCCATCCATACTTTTGATCACTTTTCTCATTAAAGGAGATAACTTTTTTTTGATCAAATGACTGCGCATAGATATACCTCGATATTAAATTAATCTAATCGTGTAATATACTATTGATCAATATTTATGTCAATTTAGCGAAATAGGTAAACTTATGATTAGTGAGCTGAAATATAGTTTCTGTTGTTTAAAAAAATAAACAACAGTACAATCATCACAAGACAAGAAGCTATCGATCATTTTAAAAATATAAGCCAACTGAGTAAGGAAACCGTATGCTAAAACACATGTTATTCATCATCCTGATTTTCTTAACCACGACAATCTATGCAAACAATCAAAGCTCTCCCATCGGGGAATGGATCACCATCAGCGATAAAACGCATGATAAATCAGGTTTGGTCGAAATTTATGATAACAACGGTAAATTAAATGGGCGAATTGTTAAAGTATTTCCAGGCAAAGATAGACATCCCAACGATTTATGCAAATTATGTCCGAATGATTTAAAAGATAAACCCATTCAAGGTTTAGAGTTTTTGTGGGATTTCGTGCAAAAAGATCAAGACCATTGGACAAACGGCCAGCTACTCGATCCCAAAAATGGAAAAATTTACAGAGGTTCTATTAAATTAGTCGATGGTGGTAAAAAATTAGAATTACGCGGCTATTGGGGTATATTTTCACGTTCGCAAACGTGGATACGGGCTGAATAGTTTATTTAGAAT
>CAYVRW010000113.1:0-6591 GCA_964453575.1 uncultured Coxiellaceae bacterium
TAGGCAGCGGTTTTGGTCTGCGTCATTTTGATTATATTTTAGGAATTATGAAAGCATATACCACACGCGTAGGCAGCGGCCCTTTTCCTACTGAATTACAAGATGACATTGGTAAAACCCTTGCAGAGCGCGGCAAAGAATTTGGTTCGGTGACAGGTCGACCAAGACGCTGCGGCTGGCTGGATATCGTGATTTTACGCCGTTCTACGCAGTTAAATAGTTTTACGGGTTTATGCGTGACTAAACTTGATGTGTTAGATACGTTAGATACATTACGTATTTGCACCGGCTATCGATTATACGGTCGTGAAGTATCCATATTACCGACTTCGATCGCGGATTTTGCTGCATGCGAACCGATTTATGAAGACTTTCCGGGTTGGAAAGAATCGACTTTAGGCATTAAAAAGTTTGCTGAATTGCCAGAAAAGGCAAAAAAATATTTGTTACGTATTGAAGAATTGATAGGTGTGCCTATTGATATGGTTTCTACAGGCCCTGATCGCAATGAAACTATTGTGTTGCGAAACCCGTTGGAGGCGAATTTAGTGGATAAGACGTTGTTGGGGATTAAGGAGCGGATTTAAAATTCAATTCAATTAACAAATCAGGGTGCTTATTTAGTAAACCTAGCAACTGGCTGAGCGATTTAGGTATGGGTGTTTTGCCTGTTTCATAACGGCTAAATGCATTAATGCCGCCGCCAAATAATTCACAAGCTTGACTTTGATCAATGTGTAATTTTTTACGAATGTTTCTAATTTCATCAGGAGTTAAAAGTCCATCAACTTTTGATCTGAATTCCTGGAGTTTTTTTTGCGTTTCTTTACGATCTTTACCGCCAATAACCCCCTCTCCACATTTGTTACACCACATGCCAGGTTGCTCAACAGTTATGGTGTGTGACTTATAATGCAGTTTAAGCGGCCTAATTTGATGTATATAGGATTCTTCTCCACAAAACGGACAATGTTCTTTATTTTTCATGTCATAGTACCTGGTTAAATGAATATTAACCTCTAAGGTTATTTATGTCAAGTTAGTCCTGTTCAATTACAGCCAACCATTTGAATAATAGGAAGTTATTTTTTTTGAATAAAAAGAAGAGGATAAGAAGGGGTGGTCTTAAAAAACCCGTGCCGAGGAGAGGACTCGAACCTCCACAGGGTTTCCCCCACAAGTACCTGAAACTTGCGTGTCTACCAATTCCACCACCCCGGCAATCTGTGTGCACTTTAATAGAAAAGGCCGTTTATTGTCAATCGTTGCTATACTTTATTCGCAACAGGTAATGCATATGGCGGCGGTGATGCGTGTGGTGCCGATGGCTTTGGAGGCCTACGGAACGTGGCATAAAAGTTGCAAACCTCTTTGCTTTTTTCCTTAGCATCATAGACATCTTTATAACCCTCACATGCATGAGGAATTGTCTTGTACATATAAGTCCACAATACGGGTCCAGCAAGGACTGCAAACCAACCACTGACTAAAATGGTAAGTGCTATTGAACCAGCTGCAAGTAAACTATGAGCTACTAGGGCTCCCAGCCTTCTAGTGGTAGGATAAAGTCCAGAATGTTGCGAATCGTGTTTAAACTTGCTAAGATTGGTCGTAAATTCAGCATCTGAAGTGCTACTATGAAGTTTTTCTAATGCAACAGCGGCCCTTAATGGATGTTCGCATCTTCCTGCATTCACTTCACCGATTAATGCTTCTCTATAAAGTTCTAAATTAAAGAGTTGATGTTTGTAAAGCTCGGGTTGGTTTGGAACCACTTGCTCTTGTAAATTTAAATTCTTGAGGATTTTTGTAAAAATTGTATTGATAATTTCGATAGCTTCTGCTTTTATTTGTGCATTATTAGACATATATTTTCCTTAATTTTTCAGTACCAAAGTATCATAAACATCAATTAAGCATTTGCAAGAATTTTTCCAAGGATATCATGCGTTATGTTGAAATCAGAAACCGATCTTAGTTTATTACCCTGCATTCATCTTAAAGGTGTAGGAAAACACCTGTCCGAACGACTGGCTCATCTGGGCATTGAGTCAGTGCAAGATTTACTATTTCATTTGCCTATGCGTTATCAAGATCGCACTCGCATTTATCCTATTTCGCAATTATCGCCAGGCGATCATGTGGTGATTGAAGCATCCATTGTCACGGTTGCAAGACCGGTGGGAGGGCGCACGCGTTTATTATGTCGAATTGATGATGCCAGCGGTCATGTGCATTTGCGATTTTTTTACACCAACCCAGTTCAGTTAAAAACCTTTAAAGAAGGTGTGCGTCTGCGTTGTTACGGCGAAGTTCGTTTTGGCAAAACCGGTTTAGAGATGATTCATCCTGAATACATATTATTAGATGAAAAAACGATTTTACCTGTCGATGAAAATTTAACGCCCATCTATCCAACTACCGAAGGTTTAAGCCAACTTACCTGGCGAAAATTAACCGCGCAAGCATTAGAAATCTTAAGTCAAGGTGCACTTTTAAAAGATATATTGCCAGTATCAATATTACAAACACTAAACTATCCAACCTTAAAAGAAGCATTGCATTTCGTACACAGACCTCCGACTGATGCACCAATAGATATGCTACTTGAAGGGGCGCATATTTCGCAAAAACGCTTGGTTTTCGAAGAATTATTAGCACATCGTTTAAGCTTATTAAATTTAAAAAATGTATTTCAAATTCAAAAAGCTATTCCTTTATTGAAACAAGATAAATTACAAAAAATATTTTTAACACATCTCCCTTTTGCTTTAACAAATGCACAAATGAGAGTGATTGAAGATATTTATCAGGATATCGCCAAACCAAGACCTATGCTACGTTTATTGCAAGGTGATGTAGGGTCAGGAAAGACCTTAGTTGCAGCATTGGCTGTGTTGCAAGCTATAGAAAATCATTATCAGGCTGCTATCTTGGTACCTACTGAATTATTAGCAGAACAACATTATCATAATTTTGTAACATGGTTTGCGCCGTTAGGTATTAAAGTCGTGATACTGACTTCGCAAATGAAAACAATTGAACGGCGTGATGCATTGACTGCTATTGCAGATGGAACAGTGCAACTTATTATTGGAACGCATGCGATTTTTCAAAAAGATGTGTTATTTAAAAATCTTGCGCTTATTGTTATTGATGAACAACATCGTTTTGGTGTGGAACAGCGTGCACGATTACGGGAAAAAGGTGTTGATCAAGAAAACTTTCCACACCAACTTATTATGACTGCAACGCCTATTCCACGTACCCTGGCCATGTCAGTGTATGCAGATTTGGATTGCTCCATCATTGATGAATTACCGCCCGGCAGAACACCTGTCAAAACTTCCGTGCTGCCTAATACAAGACGAGATGATGTGTTAAATCGCATTCGAGAGATATGTCAAGCAGGCAGACAAGTCTATTGGGTATGTACTTTAATAGAAGAATCTGAAGTGTTGCAATGCGAAGCCGCAGAAGACACTTTGAAAAATTTACAATTAACACTTCCCCGATTAAAAATCGCCTTATTGCATGGCCGTATGAAATCCTTAGAAAAAGACCAAGTGATGTCAGCCTTTAAAAATGGCGATATCGATTTATTAGTGGCAACCACCGTCATTGAAGTGGGTGTAGATGTGTCGAATGCAAGTTTAATGGTGATTGAAAATGCTGAACGCTTAGGACTTGCACAATTACATCAATTGCGCGGTCGAGTAGGACGCGGATCTGCGGAAAGTTATTGTTTGTTGCTTTATCAAGCGCCTTTATCACAACATGCCAAAGAACGTTTAGCCGTTATGCGTGAAACCACCGATGGATTTAAAATCGCGCAACGTGATCTAGAAATTCGCGGCCCTGGAGAAGTCTTGGGAACTAAACAAACGGGTGATATTAATTTACGTATTGCGGATTTGGTGAGAGACAGTGATTTATTACATGTGGTCCAGCAAGCATCGGAACAATTACAAAAAGAACATCCCGAGTTAGCTGCTCCTTTAATTAAACGATGGTTGGGAAATAATGAGCGTTTTGGTAGAGTTTAATATGCGCGGTTTTTCTCTGGTTGAATTACTCATTGTTATCGTTCTTATATCAATCATTATAGTTTTTATGGTTCCTTCGTATAAAACAACTGTTTCCCATGCTGAAGAAAGCATCATGAGTTCACAATTATTACGCGCCATTCACTTGGCACAAACCGAAGCTATGATGAGACAAGAACTTATCACACTAAACAAATTACCGGGTGGGTGGCAGGAAGGTTATGAAATAAGAGTCAATGAAAAGATACTTCATCGATTTTTAAATCATAAAAACAAAGGTCAGTTGCATTGGCGAGCGTTTCCGGTACATAGGGACAACGTAGTGTTTTTGAGGACGGGTACCACACATAGCGAAAATGGAACGTTTTGGTATTGCCCGAAAAATAAGGCTAAGCCAAGCTGGGCGATTGTGTTAAATCAAGCGGGAAGGGCGCGAGTGGTTTATCCTAATAAATGGGGTGAAATTGAGAATGCAAATCCGTTATTGTGTTAAGACTTCTTGCACAAGTGCTGCTGTCTTATCCCAAGAATAAAATTTAACTCGTTCCAATCCTTTTTCAATCAAATCTTCACGTAAACTGCGATCATTGACGATTTTTTCTATGCCATCCTTAATCGATGCAATGTCCAATGCATTCACTAACACAGCTGCATCACCCGCCACTTCAGGACAAGAAGTGGCATTAGAAGTAAGAACTGGTATACCCGATGCCATGGCTTCGAGAATAGGCAAACCAAATCCTTCATATAAAGAAGGAAAGGTAAGCGCAGTGGCTCCGCGATAGCACTCTGCTAATGCATTTTCAGATAAAGTATTTAAAAATACCACACGGTTTATTAAAGCTTTTTCTTGAATGATGCGGGCAATGACTGCAGTGAGTTGACCGGTAAAAAGTAATTTAATGGAAGAATTTATGTTGGCATCAGCAAACGCCATCATCAGCCGTTCAACATTTTTATGCGATTTCGTATTTCCTACGTGTAATAAATAAGGATAACCCGGATTAAATTTTTGTCCTTCAGGTTGAAAAATTTCACTGATACCGCAACTTATATTAATAATTTTATCAGAAGGAATTTTTGCCCAGGTTAAAATAGATTGTTTAGAATATTCAGAAATAGTAAATATTTTCGCAGCTTTTTTTACAGAAGGTTTAACAAAAAATTCAAAAAAAATTTTTTTTATAAAACCTTTAAAACCCGGCGTATGTAAATAAATTAAATCACAGATGGTTAAAACATAAGGCAATTTCGTTTGATAAACAGGATTAAAGCCAGGTGTGAAAAAAATGCGATAATTATTTTTTTTATGATGCAATTGAATGGCTTGCCAAATAAAATTTTTAATGGATAAAGGATTAGGACCTGTTTTAATAACATCAGTATGTGTTAAACGCGACAATATTTCTGACGAAAAGCGGCCAATACCATGGTTTCCAGACCAGCGTCCATCAGCAAGAATATTTTTTTTAAGAGGCATTGTCGTCATGGCTTTAATTTTAATGCGATTTCAGCAAGACGTTTACCAAGGGCAAAACATAAACGTTGTTCTTCCTCAGTAAAAGGTTTTTTTCCCTCAGGCCCGGTTACATGCGTGGCACCATAAGGCGTGCCGCCGCTAGTCGTATGATTGAGATCGGCTTCTGTGTAAGGAATACCAAGCACCACAAACCCCAAATGCATTAAAGGCAGCATCATACTCAGCAATGTTGTTTCCTGGCCGCCATGCAAACTGGCTGTTGAACTAAAAACCACAGCGGGTTTATTCACAAGTTCGCCTGATAACCAAAGACTGCTGGTCGTATCTAAAAAATACTTCATGGGCGCAGCCATATTGCCAAAACGCGTTGGGCTGCCTAATGCCAGGCCATCACAATTTTTTAAGTCTTCTAAAGTTACAAAAGGTGCCCCGCTATCAGGAATACTAGGCTCGGATGCTTGTGTATTGGGGGATACGGACGGCACCGTACGAATACATGCCTCTGCATTAGGTACGGATTCAATACCGCGCGCGATATGTTGAGCCATTTTTTTTACAGACCCATAACGGCTGTAGTAAAGTACGAGAATAGTTGCCATGGTGATATTTCCGAGAAAGTTGGTGAATTATAACTGAAAGAATTCATAAAAAAATAGCTTAGATTGACGCTGAAAGACAGGTTTGTTATCTTGGGTAGGGTTTAACTACAAGGAAACTAGTATATGGAAATTCTGGGATTGGTGGTAGATATAGTGAGCGGAGCGGTCGGCGGCAACCTGGCAGGACTTGCATGGAAAGAAAAAAGCCTGGGAAGAGTAGGTAACACAATAGTAGGTATTATTGGTGGTGCCGTAGGTACTTATTTTATGCATCAAGCAGGTATTATAAGTGAATTAAGCATGGACAATATGTCTGTAGGTTCTATCTTAGGTGCTGCGGGTGTCAGTGCTTTCTTTGGTGCTGTATTGACAGGTATTGTCGGCATGCTTGTTAAAGGTTTGAAATAACGCTTTCTCCATTAAAACCTCACTTATTTCTGTCATGCCAGCATGCTGTAGGGTGGGC
>CAYVRW010000114.1:0-6441 GCA_964453575.1 uncultured Coxiellaceae bacterium
ACTCCTTTGCCCACCCTACATCATAGCTATAGCACGGATGTAGGGTGGGCAAAGGAGTGCAGCGACGTGCCCACCAGTTGTTCGCAGCGTATTGTTTTTTTGTTAACTGAGTGGTAAGGTGAAAGTAATTTGTGTGGATGTTCTTATGGCTATTAGAGATGCATTCAAAATCACGCGTAAAACTTTTTTCAATCCACTTGGTTGGCTGAATTATAACGAGATTAAATCTTATACTAAAATCATCTGGGCCAATCTAAGAGGCATAAGCACAGTTCCTGAAGCAGAACGCACCGAAACTTTCAATCAAGCCATGCAGCGCTTTGGTGCAACCGATGCGGATATAAAACAACTGTCAGAAACCTATTTGCTCTATACTATATTTTTAGTCATTTTTGCAGCCTTAGCTTTTGCGGGCGCGTTTGTTTTTCTTATCGCATACGGAAAACTTGCTGCGTTTATATTGGCTTTGGTATGTAGTGGAATTTTACTATGTTACGCTTTTCGTTTTCATTTTTGGCATTTTCAAATCAAGCATCGCAAATTAGGCTGTACGCTTGCTGAGTGGTGGCGGGGCAGTCCTTTCGCTGATAAGGATGTGCGTTAATGACCGCTAATATTTTTACCATCCCGCCTGGAGATAAATCGATTTATTATCTTGGCAAGATTTTTGGGAATGTAGGAAGTGTTTTAACCGGCGCGCAAGATAATCCTTTCATCAGCAACCTTTTCTTAACCATGAACACCATTGCATTAACAGTAGGTGCCATCATTGTCGTTTATGTCACAGTGGTAGGCATGATGAAAACGGCTGCTGAAGGAGAATTCTTAGGCAAGCAGTGGAGTAGTTTGTGGGTCCCTATACGAATGGTCGTCGGTGTGGCGAGTCTGTTTCCTGCTGTTAGCGGCTATTCCATGATACAAGTAGTGATCATGTGGATTATTGTGCAAGGTGTAGGTGCAGCCGATAGTTTATGGACCGCAGCATTAGGTCTTAAATCTAACCAAGCCGCTGTAGCGGCAGCTGCCAATGCTACGCCAAATACAGCGAACATAGGTGTAACAACAGCCATGAGAGGTCTTTTTCAGGGACTTGTTTGTGAAGAAACGGCCAAGATGTCGGTTCCTGCGGCGACGAATGATATATCATTTGCAAATTTTAAGGGAACAAACACCTTTTCTGCCAATTCAGCAACTTTTAACATGGGCCCTAATGGGGCTTGCGGTAAGCTGACAAAATGTAATCAGAGTGTAGCATGTCAAGATTCATCATCTGCTCAATGTCAGCTTTGTACCACGCAAAATACTACGTTGAATCAAGTGATTTCTGTATTACAAGCGGTAGCGCAGAAATTTGTGAATGCAGACCAGGAATATCTTACTTTTTATTATACATCGAATGATAACGGTTATAAGCCCACCGGCTGGATTAAAAAATATTGTGATGCTAATGGTTTAAAAGATGACACTTGCTGCAGACCACCCCTATCTTTACCTCCTCCTGGTGGACTTCCTCCTAATTGTAGGCCAAACCCCCCTGATCAATCCGATCCACGACGAGAATTTCCAAGCCCAGTTAGTAAAGATCTCAAGAATAATATGAGCACGGGACCCAACGAGCAGTTGGAATGGATAGAAAGATGGGCTCTTTTTCCCGCATTAACAGGTCAAACTGCCCCTGTTGATTTAAACAACATTAGTGATCCCAGTAAAGTTGATTTCATTACTATTAATGCAAATTTCTATACTAATGCGCTTAAAAATGTTGCTCAACAAAATGTACCATCTCCTAGTCCTGGAGTTAATTTTGATCGGGGTACTGCTAAAGATCAAGGCTGGCTAACTGCGGGTGCTTATTTTTATCGATTGGTGCAGTTAGCGAAACAATCCATGGCAGAAAGTTCTATGCCTTTGAGTGTAAACGGTCTTCCTGCTGCAGCAACGGACAGGGACGCTAGGTATAATTTTGTCGCTGCACGAGAATTTATAACCGCCATATCAGAGAGCAGTTCTGCTGAAGGTGCCACTCAACAACCAGGCGGCGGAGGGGGTGGGGGGAGCAGCGGCACCCGAGCTAGTTATAACATACCGGGCTCTGGAAACGCCGAGATTGGTAGCGCACTTTCGGACACTAGCGCCGCATTATATGATTCTTTTAGGTATCTGTTAACCAATTCTTCCAAATCTGAAATCAGCACCCTGCTTAGCATTGCTACCTTTGGACAAAACTTACTAATTACTGCGCAAGTGTTTTATGTAGTAATCATGGTTGTGTCAATGGTCATTGCTGGACTCGCGGCACTGGGTGAAATTATGGTTGCGGGTAGTGGTCATGCCTCAAGTCTAATTGAGATTTTTAAAGCCCTAAGCAATATGTTATTGCCCGCCGTATATATATTATTGGGTGCGCTTATGGTCATGGGTGCTTTGTTAGGTATGTATGTTCCTATGATACCTTTCGTCGTATTTACCGCATCGGTAGTCGGGTGGTTTATTGCAGTCATTGAAGCGATGATTGCAGCCCCTATTGTAGCGTTAGGTCTTATCACTCCGGGCGGGCAAAGTGAAGTGTTTGGCCGGGCGGAACATGCTCTCATGATTATCTTTAATTTATTTTTACGTCCAACCTTGATGGTATTTGGATTGTTGATTGCTTCGATTTTAGCAGAAGTGGTGGTGAGCTTCATTTGTATGGGTTTTAACTTTATCATGTGGGATGTCATGCACCTGGGGCCTGGTTTAGTGGAACAAATTATTTTTATTGCCATTTTTTGTTCCCTTATCATTACTTCAGTCAATCAAGCATTTACGCTTATTCATCATATCCCCGAACGTGTTCTAACTTACATTGGCGGCCAGGCTTACTCCTATGGAGAACAACAAGCTTCACAAGCGGTGAAAGGAGCAGTCGAAGGTGCAGCAGGTCAACTGGCTGGTGCGGGTAGGGGCATGGGAGAAGGTGCTGGTAAAACTATGGAAGAGCAGCTCAAAAAAGCAGAAGATAAAGAGAAAGAGAAAAAGAAAGGCGTATCGTTAGGTGGAGGAGATACTACTGCTTAATGACATTAATACCCTGTTTCTTTATCTTCCCTTTTCCCCTGTTCTGCAATGAGATTATAAACACGGTCTGATATCAATCCCGCATCAAATTTTTCTTTCGCATCGACCGCCATCGTGCGGCCTTGTTCACGCACCATTTTTCGTACCATAGCTGTAATATTATTAGGGTCGGTATCTAATAAAATATCACGGATTTTTTCATTAAAGACCAGGTATTCACGTAACGCAACACGCTTGCCATCGACAGTAGGTGCCAAACGTTGCGAAATAATAAGACGCATTGTTTCGATAAGATCAATCGTACGTCCAGCGCGTTCTTCAGAAGGATAGGTGGTCACTAAACGGCGTACGGTTTCAGACACATTGCTGCTGTGCAGCGTGGTATAAACCGGGTGACCGGTCATGGCAGCTTCCATGGCAGCACTGATAGTTTCCGCATCGCGCGCTTCACCCACCAGTATCAGTCGTGGTTTACGGCGTAAAGCATTACGCACGCCGGCCGCAAAGCTAGGCAAATGCCGTGGAATTTCGGATTGACTGACGATAGCAGATACAGTTTGAACGGTGTCATAAACGAATTCAATAGGCGATTCATAGGTTAATATTTTGCGATGACTCTCCGGGTTTTCTGCAATATTGCGAATGATGGCGGCAAGTAAGGTACTTTTACCGGAACCGGTAGCACCGGTGACATAGACCACACCTTGTTCAGGTGCTACTGCATCGACAATTTCTTGCGGTAAATTCATGCTTTCCAAAGTAGGCGGATCACTTGGAATCGTTCTTGCGGTGATTTGAATGGCATCATGGCCTTCCACCATGCAAGCGGTAGCATTGATACGAAAGCGATAACGATCGGTACGATTGGGGCGAATTTCATAATGCGTGTCCACGTCTTTGCCGGACATAAGTTGCGCAGTACCGTTAGGCCCATACATGGCATTAATAATTTCACCCACTTCGGTATTCGACAAACGGCGGCGCGTCACTTTTTTTAAGCGGCCATAAATTTCCGCAAAAATGGATTCATCTGTTTGGAAAGTGATATCAGATGCGCCATTTTTAACACAATGGATTAAAATTTCATTCACTGAATCCATGGATAATCGAATAGGTTCTTGCGGAAAAATAAAATCACTACTAGTCATGTGTTTTCACCACTATAGCTTTCCAGTTATCAGAATTAGTTTGTAAGCGAGGTAATTCAGTGATGCGTAAGACTTGATCGTTAATGCGCATATCTGAACCATCGCCTGTCACACCGAGCTCCGTTCTTGAAACATAAGGTGCGCTTACCATGTGCTGTTGCAATAATTTACGATAAAGAATCATGCCGTTGTAATCACGTTTTAGACGCGCTAAGTTTTGTTGGAAAATGTTTGCAGCTTGTTCGTTACCTTTTGCCCAACCTAGGTTGATGGCTTTTTTCCAAATACGCCCTTCTTCATCATTTCTAGGCATCATGAATTTATGCGGTATTTCGGGTTTGTTATAACTCATCCAGAGGTATTCGCGCCAGTTTGGAGGAGTCGTTGCAAAACGTGCTTGCGCAATAATTTTGTAGGTTTTATCGGCAATTCTAATGGTAGTAGGATCAGCCAGGTTTAGACTGCTGTCTCCTTGAACAAGTACAGGAGGTAATACGCCGTGACTTAACATCATGCCATTAAAATTATAAATGGTTTCGAGATACCATTTGTCTTTTTCCAGACGTGCATTAATGCGTTGCGATGAGGTAGCAAGTCCCCCTTGAGCGCCAAGACTCATGGCAGTATCTTGTAATGCTTTGGTACGAATTTGCGTAGTATTGAATAAAGGTTCAGCAGAAGGCTCGGCATCAACACGCAGACCTTCAAGTTGTTGCAAATTAGTCGGATCAATTTCTTGTTTTCTTTTGCTGCTGCAACCGGTAAGCAAACTAAGCAGGAGAAGTATGATGATAAATGGTTTCATAGACCAACCTTCTCCTCCGTCATTTAGGCCCTTGCATACCGTAATTCAATGATTCGATTCTCAGGATAAACGATGACGGTTGCACGCCGGCCGCATTGATAACCTACATCGCGCAAAATATCAGCCACCATCATATTTTTGTCATAAATACTAACCATAACCGGAATGGCAGGAGCTCTGCCAAGTACGCGCGTGCGATAATTCACCGATCTCGCAATTTGTCTTACCAAAGGTTCCACAGGCCCCGACCAATCGACAGAAGTTAAACCAGCCATACCATAAGTGGCAGGACTTGGCGAAGGCGGCATTGCAGGTATGGGGTGAGAGGCTTGGGCAACTTCAGTGAGATTGGACAAAGCTCGGCTTACGGCATAGGATGCTTCAGCAAGTGAGCTGCTCGCATTATCCGGCGGATCATGCGGCGGGGGTGTCGCGCATGCATAAAGTAAAAATGATAACAATGTGATAAGTAGTGACTTGATTGTCATAAACGATGTGCTTTTCCTGTTCGTTTCAATCGTAGTATGACTATTATCGGGTATTCATGTTCTATGTGCTAGCATTTTATATCCCCTTCCTAAAACTCGACGTCATGGGATGTTAAAAATCGCATCTTGGGGTGTAATGGGTATATAATAATGTGATGCATTGAGGACCATCCTATGGCACATTGGCGCGATTCGGCAAGAAGTGTAAAATTCTTTTTCGTAGACTTTAGGGCATGTTTTCCTTTGCTGTTTTTATTATTTCACATTCGCCTTTGGACGTTTGTCTTAGCTGTATTTGCAACAGCATTTTTTGCAGCCTTAGAGCGTTATGGCTTTAGTGTTACTGTTTTTTTACGGTGGATACGCTCGTATGTAGCAGGCCCTAGAAAGATTGCACAACCTTGGTGGAAACGATAGAGGTATAAAAAGTGGACATCTCAGAACTGATGGCAAAAGTAGCAAAAACCATGGGCGCGCGTTTTAGTTTAAATGGCAGGCCTATGACAGTGGAAGAAGTGTTTGCACCTACCGGTTTATTGCCTGCTATCACTCGCCGTGCGGATCAATTATCGTCACTGTGTTTGGGTTACGGCATTGGCGCGACCTTTGAAGAAGTCACCGGTTCTGTGTTGGGGGTGAAAGTTATTTTTGATGATATTACGCCTAATGCATTACGAGTGTTGTGTATGACGGATGTGTTGCATGAGTTGACGCAGTCTACGCCTAGAGGTGAGGTAACAGTGTTGGATCAGTTGATGTATGATTAGATGCTTTTTCATTGTTCATGTATTTAGCCCACTGTAGGATCGACGCATAATTTGAGAAGAAAGTCCCTCTCCCCTCCAACGCTTTTTGTTGGAGGGGAGAGCCGGAGAGGGGAGGTTTCACATAACATACATCAATCCTTCAATTATTGTCGTTCCTAATCCATCATTCCTTCTTT
>CAYVRW010000115.1:0-6366 GCA_964453575.1 uncultured Coxiellaceae bacterium
TTGAAGGCGGCATAGATGGTTTAATTCATTTATCTGATATTTCCTGGAATGAAACGGATGCTCAAGAAGCGATTCGTAAGTACCAGAAAGGTGATGAGTTAGAAACCGTGATATTAGCCATTGATGCTGAACGTGAACGTATTTCACTCGGTCTCAAACAGCTTGCTGATGATCCTGTGGCTAATTACCTCAATGAACATGAAAAAGGCAGCGTTGTTCCTGGCAAAGTCACTGAAGTGGATGCCAAAGCTGCAACCGTTGAATTAGCTGAAAATGTCTATGGTACATTGCGTGCTTCAGAAATTTCCGCAGAAAAAGTGGAAGATGCACGTACCAAGTTGAACGTAGGCGATGAAATTGAAGCTAAGATTATTGGCACTGATCGTAAAACACATACGATTACATTGTCCATTAAGTCTAAAGATTCACAACCTAAGAAACCACGTGCAACCACTACAGCTAAGAAGAAGGACAAAACAGCTGATGCACCGCTTAAAGCAACGTTAGGTGATTTGTTGAAAGCGAAAATGGTTACGGAAGGTGAAGGTTAAGTTAAAAAAATTGTAGTAACAAATGGTGGGCACAGGCCTCGCGGCCTTTTGCCCACCCTACATTTTCAGGGTGAATTAAAATCAAAAGAAAGACAGGAGTCAACACAGTGCGCATTTTTACTTATATTCTGTTACTTGCTGTCATTGTGATAGGCGTCACCTTTGCAGCACTCAATCATCATGACGTATCTATTAATTATTACGTCGGTCAGCGCGTATTACCTCTTTCATTCTTATTAGTCATATCCTTCACAGCAGGAAGTTTATTAGGTTTATTGGTCGGATTTTGGTTGCTCATCAAAATAAAAATTAAAAACTATCGTTTAAACCAACACTTAAAAGTTGCTGAAAAAGAAATCGAAAACTTGCGTGCAATACCCTTACAGGATGGGCACTAATGGAAGCCTTATGCTTTTTGTTAGCGATAGCGGCACTCGCAAGCGCGTGGTATCTAGGCTATCGCGCCAAACAAACAAGCAATGAATCGCAAAAACTCAATTTACCGCGGGATTATTTAGTTGGTTTAAATTTTTTGCTTAATGAAGAGCCGGATAAAGCAGTTGATGTCTTTATAAAAATGTTAGAAGTCGATAGCAATACAGTCGAAACGCACTTAGCAGTCGGAAAATTATTTAGACGCCGAGGAGAAGTAGACAGAGCTATCCGTATCCATCAAAATCTCATTGCAAGACCGCAGCTTGATAAAAACTACCGTGATCAATCTTTATTTGAACTAGGACAAGATTATCTAAGCGCGGGGGTGTTAGATCGTGCTGAGCGAATTTTTTTAGAAGTGGTAGATATTAAAGCTTATTCTGCACCTGCTATACGCGCTTTATTAGATATTTATCAACAAGAAAAAGCATGGGAAGATGCTATCCAAATGGCCCGGAAGCTAGCATCGATTACAAGAATCAATATCCATCCTGTCATAGCGCATTATTATTGTGAGTTAGCTGATGTTGCTTATGCAAAAGGTCATTATGAACAAGGTAATCAATATATAAAGCAGGCTTTGTTAGCAGATGAACGCTGCGTAAGAGCAAGTTTATTACAAGCTAAAGCGCATATGGGAAAGACTGAATATAAACTAGCATTACGTAGTTTGAAGCACATAAAAGAACAAAATCCCGATTACTTATCAGAAGCGATGGAAGCGCTCGCTGCTTGTTACACCGCGCTTAATGAAGAAGAACAACTTATCAAATATTTGATGGATATATTAAATGAGTATCCAAAAGTACCTGTGGTCTTGATTTTGTCAGAACATATACGCCGTTGGAAGGGTGATAAAACAGCAGTGGACTTTGTGGCGGATTATGTCAGACAATTTCCCTCCATTCGCGGCTTGCATTTATTTATTAGTTTATACATGACAAATACCGAAGGTAGAATTCGTGATGATTTAATGATTTTACAAAACCTGACTCATAAATTAATTGCTGATAAACCTGATTATCAGTGCACATCCTGCGGTTTTTCAGCCCGATCTTTAGATTGGCACTGCCCGGGTTGTAAACAGTGGAGCACTATTAAGCCTGTTTATAGTCTTGAGGCCTTATAGTCATCTCATTTCTTAAGATAAATAATTTCATTGTAAACTTACCAAGCTTAGTTGTACACTTCGCGATGTTAGCAAAATAAAAAGGATTTAATAAAATGAAAAGCCATCAATTTTTCACTTCACCAACATCTACTGCAACAACTATTTATCCAGTTGACATTAAACAATGCTTAGATAAATATGCTAAGATCAAGATACCCTCTCGGTTACATCCTACTTCTAAATTCATTAAACAATTCCAACAATTTTTTGATGGGTTAACATCAGGTGGGCCTATTAGCAATGAACAATTGCAATGGCTGTCAAAACAATTAAAAAATTTACAATATGAAAAAGATGTCTCTAATAAGACATACCGTGCTTGTGAAATACTCTATACTAAATTGGGAATATTAGTCGATTATGCAGATAACCCACCAGCTTTTAATCAGATTGCGAATTGTCCCAAGTTGGCTGATCATATTAAAACTATCAAAAGAAGAATACCTGGTGTAAACATATCGCCCATCATTATATACAACCCAGGTGCTTTAGAATATTTAGCCAACTGTCAATCACTGACTAGTGATATGTTAAATCTTCATTACTTAGCAAACATTAAAGGCTATCAATATTTTCCTTCTGTTATGAATGCTATTGGACGTCTTCAATGTGAAGATAAAATTCTTTATAATAATATTCAAAGAAAAAAAATTTCTCATACGAAGATGATTCAGATGTATCAGCCTGACTTTAAGGGCGGGTTTACTTATTATGAACCTGAAACGACTACATCTACTGAGCGCATTGATGTAAGCAAAAATCTATATTATAAAGCAAAGCTCGACTCTCAAAAAAATATCGATTTCATTTTGCGGCATGCAGATCATGCAGACTTGATCGCAGATGTTTTAATTAGATTGCATGGGGGAATGATTGGAAAAGCTTATCAAGAGCAAGCCGAAACTTATATGGCTATGATGATGGATAAAAACCCGGGCGAATTTCTGAAATTTTCACAAATCTTTTTATCAAATTCCAACAGAGTGCTAGATCAATTAAAACGTATTTTAACAGAAGAACAATTTCATAATATTATTTTAGATCAGTCGGCGGCTGTTATACCAGGTTGTGGATATTTGTAATCGTTCAGGCGCTTAAAGATTGATGTAATACCATAGCTTAGGCGCGTCTGGATGACAGGATGTCATCTCTAAGGCCAGGGATGGCCTGTTTATAGTCTTGAGGCTTAGGTCTATCCTCAATCAACGATGTGAAGAATGCGGATGTGATTTAATCCAATCTTGTAATGCAACTCCAATTTTTGTCTGCCATCCTCGTCCTTCAAGTTTGAAATAATCTACGACATCTTGAGGTAATCTTAAGTTTAACGCTACTTTTTTAGGTTCTTTTTGCGCACCACGTTTGCGAGGCGAGGTTTTCTTTACTCCATTTACTTTGTAAACTGCTCGATCAAACATTTCATCGGTTAATTCGGGTAATTCATCATATTCAGCTTTTTTGATAGAATGAGCATCAACTTTCTTCAAATTGCTCTTGATATTTTTTAATTTCGCGTTCATTGGCTTTCCTCATTGAAAATACGTGTCTGGTATTGCCGCGTTCAACATAACCAACAATAACCATGCGATCAGCAAGATGCCCTACAGCTATGATTCTTTTTTCCCGGTAATCCTATCTTAATACCACATCCTTCCCGAGGAGAAAAAGCCTTTTTTAATTATTTAGATTTCTTCAAAAAAATATTTTATAATTTAGCTTTTATGACCATAATATGGTCAATATATTTACAATACTAAACGAGGAACAACATGTTACGAAACGAAGAAACTAAGAGCGAACTTAGTACACAAGCTAAAATTGACAAAGCTTTGGCTGATTACCTGAATAAAGCGATCAATACTCCAGTTAAAACATCGGACGTTGAGGATTTAGCAGAAAACTTTGATTTTTGGATGAAAAATTACAATCATCCTACAAGCACAGATAATCAACATTTATGTGACTGGTTATTTTGTGAAAACGGTGGAAAATTCATTGAAAGCTATGCAAAATTTTGTGAATTAGCGAAAGAAGTTCACACTTATGGATACCAAACCATTCCAGCACCCACCGAAGGCCAATTTCAGGAAGGAATGAATGAGTACAATGCAAGAGTAAAAAGGAGTGAAAAGATTGAAGAAACAGGTTCACTTGCTGCATTGTTTAAAGCTTTGGATAACAGAACTATAAAGCGTTCACCGGAAATTTCTGATGATGAATTAGCAAATTCTGTTTTTGGTCAGGAATCTCATACAGCAAAGCGTATGAAAAGATAATATTAAATCCTGTAAAATACAATCAAGCAAATTGGCATCAGTAATGCCAATTTGAAAAAAAAGTGTGTCAAATGTTGGCCAATTTGTGCTACAGTACCCGCATGTTAACCAACCGACTCATTTCAATAGCCCCCATGATGGAATGTACCGATAGACATTACAGGTATTTTTCACGACTTATTGCGCCCTCTATTTTGTTATATACCGAAATGGTAACCACAGGCGCCTTAATCCATGGTGACTATCAACGATTTCTTGCATTTGATCCTATCGAGCATCCCATAGCATTACAATTGGGCGGCAGTGAACCTGAAAAACTGGCCTATTGTGCCAAATTAGGTGCTGACTTTGGTTATGATGAAATTAATCTTAATGTGGGTTGTCCCAGTGATCGGGTAAAGTCAGGTCGTTTTGGGGCATGTTTAATGTTAGATCCTATGCTTGTGGCAGAATGCGTTTCAGCGATGTGTCATGCCGTATCTATTCCTGTCACTGTTAAATGCAGAATTGGCGTAGATCAACAGGATTCTTACGAAGCGTTATGCTATTTCATAGACACGGTTGCAAAAGCAGGTTGTAACGTATTTATCATTCATGCGCGTAAAGCATGGTTAAATGGGTTAAGTCCTAAACAAAATCGTGAAATTCCGCCTTTGCAATATGAGGTTGTTCGTAAGATTAAGCAAGATTTCCCTCATTTAACGATTATTTTAAATGGCGGTATCAAAACACTTTCGCAAATTGATGAACAATTACCTTTTGTTGATGGTATTATGATTGGTCGTGAAGCGTATGCTAATCCTTATTTTTTATCAGAGATTCATGATAAATATTATCCTGATGAGGCTAAATCACTTGCACGGCAAGAAATTATTTCACATTTTATACCTTATGTTACGATGCAGCTTAAAGATAATGTAAAATTATCAAGTATCACCCGTCACATTTTAGGTTTATTTCAAGGCCAACCAGGAGCCAGAAAGTGGCGACGTTATTTAAGTGAACACGCGCATCAATTTGGCGCGGGAATTAATATTATAAAAGAGGCGTTAGACTATGTTTGATTTTTTTGAAAGCTTTGCAGATTACGTTGGCATGGCAGGGGTGGTTATCACTTTAATAGCTTATCTTGCGATCAGTACAGGTAAAATTTCATCAGATACATTTAAGTATCAAGGGTTAAATTCTGCGGCTGGTTTGATGTTATTGTTTTCGTTGTATTTCCATTGGAATACACCCACAGTCATCATGGAATCGTTGTGGGTGTTGATTAGTGTGATAGGGATGGTGAGAGTGATGCGAATGAAACGTAAAGCTTTGCAAGAATAATATGGAAACTATGTTGTTTTTTCTAAAAACACGAGATTTATTTTTAAATTCGTTAAAATTGCTAACGAATTAGATGTGATAGATCATTTTTTTCATCTAAAACTTACAGTTATTAATTATGAGAGAAAAAATAATATGAAATCTATATTTCGAAGACTACTAGGAACTGAGCCACAGTTTACTAAAGAGATGGAAGCTGCTTTAGTAAAAGAAGGTAAAGAGCTGGGTCAAAAAACAAAAGGTGAAATGGAGGATTGTATGGTCAAGTATCTTACAGAAAAATCCAACCTTAATGGCGAGCTTCAACAATGCATAAAAACTTCTCCCGATGATCAGAGCAGAGATCGATGTGTCAAAGAACGAGTGGAGCGTTATCTAAGTAACAAAACCAAGCGTTCGGAATGTATGAACAATGCATTTTTAAGACTTCAAGAAAATATACACGCTTCTGCAGAAAGATTTGCAGAACAATTTTCAGAAGATGAAAATGGATTTTCTATGCCAGGTTGAATGATTTAAAGTCCACCAGTGGTGGGCACAGGCCTCGCGGCCTTTTGCCCACCCTACATACCCCATATTTTTATTCCTCATCCCAATTCAACGT
>CAYVRW010000116.1:0-6247 GCA_964453575.1 uncultured Coxiellaceae bacterium
GTGGCCCCGGCTCCGAGCTCCTTTCCCCACCCTACTTTTTATTGTTTTTTTATGTTGTTGGTGGGTAAATGTTGTGCTGCGACGTGCCCACCACCAAATATGTTGCACAACGAGGATTTGATGATTAACCTTATTAAATTTATCCATGTTTTATTCGCCCTAGGTCTGCTAGGCATAACAGCTTATTGCACGACTTTTACTCGTGCTAAACGTTATGCTAATCCTTTATTTTTAATCAGTTTATTTGCATTTATAACCGGAAGCTTGCTGATCTATCCAAAACATTTTACTTTCCATACTGCATGGATACAAGCTGCCTATTTTCTTTTAATCTTGTATGCCTGCATTCTTGGGTTTTCGCTAAAATTTTTCTCTCACTTCTGGCTATGGCGTTGTATTTATTTTATACTTATTTCTATACTTATTTTAATTATCCATGATGCAGTGACCAAACATACCATTTTATACTTTAACTATGCTTTATAATGCCTTAAAAATATTACATATTATGAGTGCTGCGCTTTTGCTAACAAGTATTGTCTATACTTTTAAGCTTTGGCTCACCCACTCATTAGAAAAAATTCAACTACAAACTTGGGGTTTATTTATTCCCACAGCGATTTTTCAGTTAGCTACTGGTTTTACCATGATCAGCTTAAAGCAATATAATCTATCTGACATATGGATTATAGGCAGCTTGGGCGGTTTTATGGTGCTCATTATAAGCTGGTTTGGCTTTCTCTACCTACTTTCTACCCGAGCTAAAAAATTACAAATTGCTTTACTCGCGACAGCATGTATTACATTATTAGTCATGATATTTTTAATGGCTAATAAAATACTTTAGTATGCTATGTATACATAATCTTACGTTCGAACGTAACCAAACTTTGTTTGCGAAATTGAATGAAACAGTCAATCCCGGCGATATCATTCAAATTCGTGGAGCTAATGGATCTGGAAAAACCACACTGTTACGCATACTTGCATGTTTGATAGAACCTCATCAAGGCAAAATCACCTGGAATGATTTATGTATTGCAAAACATCGTGAAACTTATCTGGAAAATGTCATTTATATAGGACATTTAAATGGGACAAAGCCTAATTTAACTGTTTATGAAAACTTATCGCTTAACGGTATACTTACAGGATGCACACCTCAAAAATTAAATAATGTTATTGAAAAAGCAGGTCTTGAAAAAGTTTCGCATAAACGCGCACATTGTTTGTCTGCAGGGCAATTGAGACGTTTATGTTTAGCACGGCTCATGCTTACGCCTCGTCCATTGTGGCTTCTAGATGAACCTCATACAGCACTCGATTCAGATGGACAATTATTACTAAATTTATTATTAAAAGAACATGTAGCCCAGCAAGGCATTGCCATGATTGCAACGCATCAGGTTTTGACATTAAACCATTCCATGAAAACAATTATGCTTGGTGATCAGCATGCATGTTAATTATTTAAATGCCTTTATTCGAATAACGCTTTATGAAATAAATATTACATTACGTTCTTCTTTTCAATGGATAACTCCCCTGATTTTTTATGTCCTTGTGGTGTGTATGTTTCCTTTAGCACTAGGACATGACCAAGCCCTTTTAATGACCATAGCACCAGGGATAATTTGGGTAGCAGCATTATTAGCAACTGTCATATCCATGGGGCATTTATTTAGAGATGATTTTAATGAAGGTTATCTTGATTTATTACTTTTAAGCCCCTATCCTTTGACCTTATTGGCGCTAACAAAAATCACGAGTCACTGGATAACTCATGGTTTACCGTTAGTTTTATTAAGTCCGTTACTCGGTTTTTTGCTTGATTTAAGCACAGAAGAATGCTGTGCTCTTATTTTCACATTATTACTTGGAACACCTGTTTTAAGCTTGATAGGTGGAATAGGAGCAGCATTAACGTTTACGATTCGAAGTCATGGGCTTTTACTACCTTTGCTTATTATGCCATTCTACGTTCCTGTACTTATTTTTGGAACGGGTATTATGACCATGACTCACAACCATGAACCTGTCATAGCTTATTATGCGATCATGGGAGCATGGGTATTATTAAGCTTGGTCTTTGCCCCTTTCTTTACAGGACAAGCTTTAAAAATACGGACACTCTAAATGTTTCATTGGTTAAATAAAAAATTTTTATCATCGCGCTTTTTTTATAAAAGCACGACTACGCTCATTCCTTGGGTAACCATAGGATTTGGCTTGTGTTTTGCCTATGGAATTTTTACAGGATTATTTTTAGCACCTGCGGATTATCAACAAGGTGATGGATTTCGGATTATTTATGTGCACGTTCCCAGTGCTTTTACCGCCATGATCATTTATCTTATTATGGCAATATGCGCTATTATGAATTTATGTTGGCGAATTAAAATCACTGCCATTTGTATGTCTTGCAGCGCACCTATCGGCGCATGGTTTACTCTTTTAACTCTTATCACAGGTACCATTTGGGGAAAACCGATGTGGGGCACCTGGTGGGTTTGGGATGCGAGACTCACTTCAGTGTTAATCCTATTATTTATTTATCTTGGTTTTATGGCTTTACAATCGGCCATTCCTGATGCACAAACACGCGACCGCGCGACCAGCATTATCACTGTCGTAGGTGTCATTAACTTACCTATCATTCATTATTCTGTTATCTGGTGGAACACACTACACCAAGGTCCCACTATCAGTAAATTATCAGCACCGTCGATTGCACTTCCTATGCTTTATCCATTGCTGGCCATGATTACTGCATTTATATTATTTTATGTTTTGATCGTTATCATACGTATGCGAAATCAAATTCTTCTAAGAGAAAGCCAAACGGCTTGGGTGAAAGAGGTTATTCAACATGGATGATTATGGAATTTATATTTGGCCAGCTTATGCGATTACTATTTTTGTTTTATGCTTAAATATTTTTTTTGCATTACGTGAAAAACATAAAACCTACTCTTTGCTTAAAAATAACCATGAACCGAAAACAAAAAAATAGACTTATAGGTATTTTTATCGCTTTGCCCTTAATAAGTATGGCGGTAGGACTCATTTTATTTGCTTTAAAACAAAATATAAATTTATTTTATACGCCATCACAATTAACAGCACTATCTAATCAGCCTAAGCAATCTATACGATTAGGCGGGTATGTTAAAGCACAAAGCGTGCATTATGATGATTCAGGTGAAGGCGTAAGTTTTATAATTACTGACAGAACAAAAAACCTGGTTGTGCATTTTAAAGGTATTTTGCCGAATTTATTCAGAGAAGGACAAACCGTCATTGTGACTGGAAAATTAAATAATCAGCATCAATTGATAGCGAATCAGGTGTTGGCTAAACATGATGAAAAATATATGCCGGCAGGAATAAATTATGCTTCCTGAACTCGGAAATTTTGCCATCATTTCGGCGCTATGTTTTGCCCTATTACAATCATTCTTTCGTCAAACGTTTTCTGCGTTTGCTCAATTCGGCTGTTTATTTGCCGCTATGTTCATTCTTATAGGCAGCTTTATAGCAAACGACATCACCGTGTTATACGTAAGAGAACACTCCCATCATCTGTTACCCCTTCTCTACAAAATAGGCGCTGCGTGGGGCGGCCATGAAGGGTCATTATTATTATGGTGTCTTATCTTAAGCGGCTGGACGATAGTATTTATTATTTTTTCAAATAAAAATTTAGCACGTAGCATTTATTCGCATATCATTAGGGTGCTAGGTTTATTGAATACTGGATTTATTGCATTCTTATTTTTTACATCTAATCCTTTCAAACGAGATTTTCCTGATATTCCTATTGTTGGAAATGATTTAACTCCTTTATTACAAGATCCAGGTTTACTTTTTCATCCACCTGCTTTGTATATTGGCTATATAGGCTTTGCTATTCCTTTTGCATTTGCCATCGCTGCATTACTCGATGACAATAGCGATCAAAATTGGCTAAGTGCGTGTAAACCCTGGGTGATATTACCCTGGATTTATTTAACTGGCGGCATTATTTTAGGAAGCTGGTGGGCTTATCGCGAATTAGGCTGGGGCGGCTGGTGGTTTTGGGACCCAGTAGAAAATGCATCATTATTACCGTGGTTATCCGGCACAGCTTTACTGCATAGTTTGATCGTTTCTGAAAAGCGCAATGTTTTTCAAGGTTGGACGATATTGCTTGCCATTGTCACATTTGGATTAAGCTTAATCGGTACCTTTTTGGTGAGATCAGGTATATTGATTTCGGTGCATACTTTTGCAAGTGATCCGACTCGAGGAGTTTTTTTATTAGGCCTGCTTGCATTTATTATGGGAAGTGCGTTTTTTCTTTATGCTATTAAGATAAAACATTTTTATCAAGAACCCGCATTTAATCTTATGTCACGAGAAACGGCATTACTTATTAATACAGTGATACTTATTACCGTTATGGCAACCATTGCTTTAGGAACACTCTACCCTATTGCGCTTGATTCCTTGCACCTTGAAAAAATTTCCGTAGGTGAACCGTATTTTAATATCGTTTTCACACCTATGATGCTATTACTTTTGCTTATTATGGGTATTGCACCTCACATGCGTTGGGAAAAACAACCTCTGTTAATCCTATGGAAAAAACTGCGTATAACACTATTGTTAAGCATTGCATTAGGTATAACATTGCCTTGGATGTTAGGTTTTAAAATTTATTTTTTGACTTGCGTAGGACTATCCATAGGCATCTGGATTATTTTATCAACCCTACAAAATGGTTTAAACATTCATAAACTGCCTATGATCATAGCTCATTTGGGTATGGCGGTAATGGTTTTAGGGGTAAGTATTAACAAATCTTACAGCGAAGAGCGGCAAGTTAAATTATTGCTTCATGAAAAAACTTCCCTCGCAGGCTACGAATTTATATTCAGCGATATCAATGAAGCTGCCAAAACGAATTACCAAAGTCTAATTGCGACTTTCACTATTCATAAAAACAACAAAAAAGTGGGCACACTTAATGCTGAACAACGTATTTATTTTAGCCATAATCAACTATTTAGCAAACCTGGTATTATTTATAATGCCTTTCGAGACCTTTATTTGACCTTAGGAACACCTTTTCGAGATGAGACATGGTCCATACGTATTTATTATAAACCCTGCGTTCGTTGGATCTGGTTTGGCGGTTTTATGATAATATTAGGCGGATTATTATCATTCTTTAGCTATTTGAAAAATAACCGGGGCTTTAAACATGCTTAAAAAAATGAACCTTATTGTTCCTCTGCTATTATTTATTATTATCATAGGATTTTTATGGCGCGGCTTGAAAATCAGTGAGCCTGGGCTTATTCCTTCGCCGCTTATTAGTCAGCCTGCCCCTAACTTTAAACTTCCTCAATTGTTCTCGCCCACTGAAATCACTAGTAATGATGATTTTATCGGTCATGTGACTTTACTGAATGTATGGGCAACATGGTGTAAAGCATGTGTCGTAGAACATGATTTTCTACTTAACCTTGCGACGACAGAAGATTTAACTATTGTTGGTATGAATTATAAAGATGACGTCGCACTTGCCAAAGAGTGGTTACAAAAATATGGCAATCCTTATTATGTCGTGGCCGTAGATGCTTCGGGAAATACCGGCATTGATTGGGGTGTTTATGGGACACCGGAAACATTTATTATCGATAAAAAAGGTATTATTCGATATAAACATATTGGTCCTATCAATGCTGCTATTTGGGAAAAAACATTGCATCCTATTATCATGCAGCTGCGGAATGAAACGTTGTGAAAAAATTCTTTATTTTTTTTATAACATTTTTTATTTATCAGCAAGGAATAGCAGCGGAAGATTATTACACCTTTAATTCACAAAATGACAAACAACGCTTTGCATCCCTCACGGCCCAACTTCGCTGCTTAGTTTGTCAAAATCAAACGCTGGCTGAATCCAATGCGCCGCTTGCGACGGATCTACGCGATCAAATTTATCAAAGAATTAATGCAGGACAATCGGATAAAACCATCACAGATTACTTGGTCAGCCGTTATGGCAATTTTATTTTATACCAGCCGCCATTTGATAAAGCGACGTTGGTTTTGTGGTTAGCACCGTTTGTGATGCTTTTTGTGGGGGTTTTTTGGTTGGTTTGTGGGATCCATTTAGTAAGAAAAAAACCTCCTCCCCCGGCCCTGTAGGATCGACGCATAATTTGAGAAGAAAGTCCCTCTCCCCTCCAACGCGCTT
>CAYVRW010000117.1:0-6091 GCA_964453575.1 uncultured Coxiellaceae bacterium
CCGCTGACCGCAAAGTTATCATAGAACAACACAAACGATTTTCACATTCAGCACTATGGCGATTACAGCGTGAATATTTTGACAAAGAGGGCATTAATGCATGGGTCAATCAAGTTCCCTTTTTTATTACCAGTAATCCCTTCATTGCAAATGCCTATGCACAAATCGTATTTCAGTTTATGCGTGATTGTGTGAAGAAAAATCCCGATGCTAAAAACCATCCGTTTTACATTATGGTTTTAGGAACCGGTTCAGGTCGTTTTAGTTATTATTTTGTTAAAACCTTACTTGAAACCATGAAGCTGCATCAGGTCGATGATATTAAATTTTGTTATGTCATGAGTGATTTCACCAAACATAATATTAAATATTGGGAAACCCATTCTGCATTAAAACCCTATATTGAAAAGGGTATAGTTGATTTTGCACTTTATGATATGGAAGCCGAGCGGCCCATTACTTTAATCCGTCAAAATATACGTCTTAGCCCTGAAGTTTTAGTGAATCCGCTGATTGTTTTTGCTAATTATATTTTTGATACCATATCGCATGATGCCTTTACTGTACATGAAGGAAAACTTTTTGAACTTTTATTTAGTCTTTCCACTGAAGAAAAAAATATGGAGAATAATCGTCCGGTCGATATGGAAAAAATTGCGGTCGATTACAATGTTCATGAAATTAAAAGTCATTATTACAATGATCCTGTGTTAGATGCCATCTTGGATGACTATAAGCAAAAATTGCACTCAACCAGCTTTTTATTTCCTATGGGCTCCATCCATGCTATCAAATTCCTTAAAAAATTAGCCAATGATAAATTATTTATTATTTCTACTGACAAAGGATATAGCGCTCTTGAATCGTTAGATAATTTAGGACACCCTGCTATTTCCTGGCATGGCAGTTTTTCCATGATGGTAAACTTTCATGCTATCAGTGAATACTTTAAAAAAAACGGCGGCGATGCAGTGTTACAAACACCGCGTAGAGGTATTCGCACTTCCGTATTTACCAGTGGTTTTAAATTAAATGAATTAACTAATACGGCTGCTGAAATCGTCGATAGAGTCGAAAGATTAAGTCCATCGGATTATTTCACCTTGCATAGCCGGGTACGAGATCACTTTGAAACCTATGACTTAGATACCCTTGCCGCTCATTTAGAATTTGCAGGCTGGGACCCGCATATTTATTTAAAAATTAGCCCGCGCATTACTTCACTCATTGCGGAAAGCGATGTGGAAACTTTGCAATTTATGGCAAAAAACATGTCCAGGCTTGCGGCTAATTATTATTACATGCCAAAAACCGAATGTATTTTATTCGAAATTGGCGTGTTCTTCCATGCCATCAAAAACTATGCTGAAGCGCTTAATTATTACAAACAAGCTATTGAGTTTGTGGGCGAACAATTTGGCTTATTTTACAATATGGCTCTTTGTCAGCATCATCTTGGGCTTAATCAAGATGCTCTTGTAACCTTCCAGCGTGCGCTTAAACTTGATCCTGAGTCGAAAGAGACGACTGAGTGGATTGCGTTTATTGAAAAAGGTGGGGATAAGAAGGAAGAAGGGGTTTAAGTACTCACAGTGCTATAGCTTCTAGTCACCCCGTCCTCCAAACGCTTTTTTTGGAGGAAGGGGCTGGGGGAAGGAGGAACTCTTCAAAATCAATTAGTTATCACAACCACTTCTTACTCTTAAAATACCGATACGGCAAAAACGAAGAAAGAACCATGAGTACAATCGCCATAGGATAACCAACATACCAATTTAACTCCGGCATATGATGAAAATTCATGCCATAAATACTAGCAATCAACGTAGGCGGTAGAAAAATAACGGCCGCGACAGAAAATATTTTAATAATATTATTCTGTTCTATGTTCACCATGCCCAGCGTTGCATCTAATAAAAAATTCACTTTATTTGAAAGAAAATTAGCATAATCACTTAACGAATTTAAATCTTTCATAGTCGTTGCAAGTCTGATTTTATTTTCTATATCAAAGCTTGCGCCTACAGATTGCTCAAAAAAAACTAATAATCGATTAAACGATGCTAAACTTTCGCGTACTTTTGCACCAAGATCACCGTTTGAACCTATTTTTTGTAATAAATTTTTATAATTAATAGGCTCATTGCTTTTGTTATGAAATATTCTTTTGGAAATATCATCAAATTTTTGACTCAGTGTTTCTAAAATATCGGCAAGTCTATCGATGGTTGCTTCATAAAGATCAATAAGCAACTTTTCTGGACTGCATTCACCTGGCGTCATTCTGTGTAATCGTGAGATAAACATTTTAAATGAATGGGGTTCAATGTAACGAATCGTGATTAATTTCTTTTCTGATAAAATAAATGTTACAGGATCTGCTTTGGGTTCAGATGACTTTGAATGCGCAATCATGGTGGCTGTCATGAAAATAGAGCCGGATTCTTTGTATAACCGGCTAGAATGTTCAATACCTTTCATTTCCTTTTTAGTGGGAATATCTATTTTTAAATAGTCTTCGATAAAAGATTCTTCTTGCTTTGTAGGTGAAATCAAATCAATCCAAATGGCTTTTTCAATGTCAGCAAAATGGCCAATTCCTGCTTCGATTGATTCGATTTTATCATTGACAATACTATAGGCAACTATCATGTACATCCTTGAATATGTTTTAAATAAGGTGAATAACCATCATGATTATTCACCTTGTTGCACTTATACTTTTGCAGTTTCACGCTTTCGTTGATATTCTCCGTCATGCTTAACTTGTATCCATCTACAAAAATCAATCAAAGCTTTTCGCAAATCTTCGATTTTGGGACAATTTAAGTCAGAACCAACAGGAAAATACCTATCCAAAGCCTCGAAAGGCTCATAACTTGATAAGGCTGCTTTAATACCTGGTATCAATCTTCTTGATGAATAAACTAAATCTTTGCTATTTAATATATTGATTAATGCTTCTAATACTTGTTCCTCTTGTAACTTTTCCGGCATTTCCGATGATATATGCTCTTTAATAGACTTTAACTCTGATGCGGCGGGTTGATTATCATGCTTATCCCATAGCTTAAATTTTTCCAATATAGAAGTAGGTTTATCAGGATATTCTTCTCCAACCTTTATAAGTTTATCAATAAGTTCTTGAACTGGCATAACGTTAACTCCTGTTAACAAATTATTATCTATAATAAAATATCTAAGCAGTTATCTTTCTTAAACTCATAACTATTAGACACAAAAACATTTAAACAGCTATTGATTTTTATTTCAAGCTTAAGATAAACGTGTTGCTAAACTAACTTTGGAACGGTTCTCTCTTTGTAGATAATTTGTGATAAAACTACCTACTTCAATTAACTTAGGTAAAGCTACGTCTGTTTCAATTCCTAAACCATTTAACATATATAAAACATCTTCGGTTGCAACATTACCTGTCGCGCCTTTGGCATAAGGACAACCTCCTAAACCTGCCACTGAACAATCTATCGTATGTATGCCATGCTCGAGCGCGACATAAATATTTGCTAATGCTTGACCATAGGTATCATGAAAATGCACTGCGATAAGATCTTTAGAAATATGTTTTAACACAACATCTAATAAAAGCTTAGTTGAACCTGGCGTACCTACACCAATCGTATCTCCTAATGAGATTTCATAACAACCTGCTTGCACAAGTTGTTTGGCAATATCTGCAACCGCTTTAGGATCAACGTTTCCCTCAAATGGACAACCGAGAACGCATGAAATATAACCTCGCACGCGTATGTTATGTTTGGCTGCAAGACTGGTGATTTCCTTTATTCGTTCTATACTTTCAGCAACCGTACAATTTGCATTACGCTTACAAAAGGATTCAGAAGGTGTAGTAAAAACAGCAATTTCCTTTACGTGAGCATTAAGCGCATTGTCAAACCCTTGTTTGTTAAAAACAATCACAGGATATTGAATATGATTTTGTTTTTTAATGCTCTGAAAGACTTCGGAATGATCGGCCAATTGAGGTATCCATTTCGGTGACACAAAACTGGTAACCTCGATCACGGACAACCCTGTTTCAGACAAACGATTAATAAAATCGATTTTTACAGGCGTTGGTATAACTTTGGATTCATTTTGCAATCCATCGCGCGGGCTTACTTCAACGATTTTAACTTTTTTAGGTAATTGCATGTTTCATTCACCCATAAAAATAGGTTTTCGCTTTTCAATAAATGCCCTAATGCCTTCTTCGCGGTCTTTTGACATTAATGCACGTTCATAACATTCAAACTCGGTCGAAAATCCACTGTTTGTCATATTGACTAAATCTGAATTTAACGCCTTTTTCGCTTCACGAACCGCAATAGGCGCATTTTCACAAATTTTATTCGCTGTGATCAACACATCAGACATCAATTGTTCGGGTTCACAAACTTTATTAATGATTCCCCAATCATAAGCTGCTTGTGCGCTAAATACTTCGGCTGAAAAAATAAGTTCTTTGGCACGCTTTAAACCACAGGCTTTTGGTAAATTTTGCGTGCCTAAAGCACCGGGAATAATACCTAATTTAACTTCGGATTGTGAAAAAATTGCAGTTTTTGCAGCATAGGCAAAATCACTGGCAAGAATAAGTTCTAAACCGCCGCCAAATGCAGGGCCATTCACGGCACAAATAACAGGTATAGGACAATGCATCATGCTTAATATGGATTTTCTTAACTGTGAAACTTGTGCTTTCCACATTTCCACCGGCATGTTTTTCCGTTCCTTTAAATCAGCACCCGCACAAAATGCATCATTCTCACCTGTGACAATCACACAACGTATTTCGTTAGTCTCATTGGTTAACTCTGTCCAAAGAACATTAAAATCAGCAATCATATCGCTATTGATAGCATTTCTAACCTCAGGACGACTTAATGTGACAATAAGAATAAATTTATTATGTCTTTCAATTTGCAGTGAATTAAAGTTAAAGTCCATATTACATCCTAAATATTCCAAACATTGTTTCAAGAATAGGAGCGTTAAGTGCAGCCGATAGACTAAGTCCTATCACTTTGCGTGTATCCATAGGATCAATGACACCATCATCCCACAAACGCGCACTTGAATAGTAAGCATGACTTTGTTTGGCATACTGTTCCAGAATAGGTGCTTTTAATGCCGTTTCTTCATCCATACTAAAACTTTCACCTGAACGTTCTTTTTTTTCTCGAGTAACCTGCGCTAAAACATTCGCAGCCTGTTCACCACCCATAACACCTATGCGTGCGTTGGGCCATATCCATAAAAAACGCGGATCATAAGCACGGCCGCACATGGCATAATTACCTGCACCAAAACTGCCGCCAATAATCACGGTAAATTTAGGAACGTTTGCACAAGCCACCGCCATCACTAATTTTGCACCGTGTTTCGCAATGCCCTCTGCCTCAAATTTACTGCCTACCATAAATCCTGTGATATTTTGCAAAAACAGCAAAGGAATTTTTCGTTGGCAACAAAGCTCTATAAAATGCGTGCCTTTGATAGCTGCTTCCGAAAATAAAATACCATTATTGGCAATAATACCTACCGGCATGCCATAGATATGGGCAAAACCACACACTAGCGTTTTACCATACTGTGCTTTAAATTCATCAAATAACGATGCATCGACGATACGATAAATCACTTCTCTTACATCGAATGGATAACGCGGATCAGCTGGAATAATGCCATAAAGTTCATGGGGATCTAGCTTAGGTTCTTTTGATTCGCGTACCAGAAGTTTTGGTTCTTTTTTATAATTTAAATTCGCAACTATTTGCCGTGCTATTCGTAGCGCATGCTCGTCATTTTGGGCATAATAATCGGAAACACCTGATATACGACAATGCACATCCGCACCGCCTAATGCTTCTGCAGTCACTACTTCACCGGTCGCAGCTTTCACTAAGGGAGGGCCTGCCAAAAAAATAGTGGCCTGATTACTCACCATGACCGATTCATCTGCCATGGCTGGAACATAGGCACCGCCTGCAGTGCAAGATCCCATAACAATCGCAATTTGTGGAATACCTTGTGCTGACATATTGGCTTGATTATAAAATATTCGTCC
>CAYVRW010000118.1:0-5898 GCA_964453575.1 uncultured Coxiellaceae bacterium
CCGTTTGTTTGCCAACGCCTGAAAAAACTATTTTTTTCGGGTCACCCGAAGCTGCTAATACCCGCTCTAATTCGCCTTGCGATACAATATCAAAACCTGCTCCTTTTTTAGCAAAAAAATTTAAAATTGCGATATTTGAATTGGCCTTTACCGCATAACAAATGCGATGGGAAAACCCTTCAAATGCAAGCTTAAATGCCTGCCAATTATCTGCTAACGCCGCTTCTGAATAAACATAGCAAGGTGTGCCAAATTCCTTGGCAATATCAGCCAGAGGAATGGATTCACCATAAAGCTGATTGTTTTTATAATGAAAATGCTGCATATTAATCCTTGGGCATGACAAGAAATTGAACAATGACTAAACATTTTAACATCGATCATAACACGGTACATCTCTGGCGACTATTTTTGCCCGATTTCACTCAAGAAATATCCAGTTTATCTCAATTATTAAATCATCATGAAGAAGAACGTGCAAAACGGTTCCACTTTCCGCAGCACCAAGAACGATACAGGATCACCCATGGGTTATTGCGCAAAACCTTAAGTTTATATACCGGTATTGATCCCAAAGCGTTAACTTTTCAGTATGGTGAACATGGCAAACCTTATTTAGCCAATACTGATTCTGAACTAAAATTTAACATCTCGCATTCGCATGATATGGCTATTTTTGCATTCACTATCCAGCATGAGATTGGCGTTGATATTGAAAAAGTAGAAACTTCTTTTAAAGAAAGTGTCGGAAAACGTTTTTTTAGTCCGGATGAATATGCCGAACTCATGCAATTACCTGATACTGAACGGGTTAATGCATTTTATAAAATGTGGTGTCGAAAAGAAGCCTTAATTAAGCTCCTAGGCAAAGGATTATATACTCGGCTTGATAGTTTTACCGTGTCTTCGCAAAACGACAGTCAGTCTGTTTTATGCCATGAAAACCGCTATTTAGTGAAAAATATCGATATCAACCCTGAGTATCAGGCAGCTTTTGCTACACTCGAACCTGTCGTACAAGTCATTGAGGTGGATTGGTGGGCACGTCGCTGAGAAGCGCTCCCCGCAACAAGTGCGGGGCCCACCCTACATTGATAATTTCACTGGCTTCATATCATTTTCAATCGAATAATCATCTCTGCCATAAGCTACCACATACTTCATCTTTTCTTTTAAGGCAGGTGTAAATAAAGTATCCGGCAAACTAGCTAATGCTTGCATAAAATCTGCATTATCAATCACTTCCGCGGATTTCGGACATCTATTCGCTAAAAATAAATTATAACAAAACCCACCAAACTTCATTGCAGTATTAAATGAAATCATGACAGGTTGCGTTACCGTATCAATAATAACAGTTTTGACAGCACCGGTAGCTTTTTGTGAAACATAGGTTTTGGTAGCATAAGCTAATAAGGTAATAAGCAAGGCAACTTCAGGGCGAAGTACCGTCATGTATTGTAGGGCAGGCCCGCGAAGACTCATTTCCGTTGCCATTTTAGCAACCGCAATACCTACACCATAGCTTGCTGCCGATGATGTCACAATATCTAAATAGGATAATGTGACGCAATCTTGATTGGTGACATGCATTAAATCGACGACTTTTTCAGCCAATGCATTACGTGTTTTTTCGAAAAATTGGATGGGATTGGTTAGACCATGTTTTTCCCATTTTTCTGCTTCATTAGGTTGAGAAAGAATGCGTACTACAAAACTCAACAATGCAACATAATAATTGCATTTTAATTCTTGAGAAATTTGTTGAGTGTTGTTAGTAATATTCAACGCTTGTTTACAAGCCCTATAAAGTGCACTTCTTTCTGGAGAGAAATAATGATATTCCCCTTCAATTTCTTCCATCATAAACAACATGGCTGCATAACGAATGGTATAAGCATCTGTCCATTCACGGTTTTCTTTCGCTTCACATTGATAGCGCTCAAAAAGATCGGAATTTAACAACTGAGTAAACAATATATATCTATGTCTTTTCTGATCATTGCCGCCTAATTCTTTATACTTATTCATAAGTTCAGCAAAGTTTTGCAGCAATGCACGATAAGTAGGACGCTTAGTTGCAAGTTGTTCCAGCAACATTTTAATATACTTTTCTATTTCTTTAGTTAACTCTTCAGATTCTTTGTTTTCTCCAAATGTGCCGTCAAAACGCCTAGGATATGTTTTTATATGATGATATAAAGCAACTAAGTATCTTAATGCCTGTTGATCATCTAACTGATTTGTAGATCCTATGTTAAGCGTTTTTTGCACTAAATCACCTAATTCACTACCCCATAAGCGATAATGACTTTTTTGTTTAGGCGTCATAAATAAACTGCAGTTACCTTCGATTTTAATAAGTCCATACACACATATGCCTAATGCTGCATAATGATCGTAAGATTGATCCTTATTTTCGCCAAAAGATTGGATAAGTTTAATAAGTTTTTGGCGGTCTGCATTAACATTTTTACCCTTTGATTGCTCATATTCACCCATTAATCGATCAAAGCGTGTACTGAGATCTTCTGGAAATTGAGGTCCTCGATGAAGCATGGCGTCACTCCTGTGGTATGGGCAGTCATTTTCATCTTATGCTAATATAATTAAGGAATTATTAAATTAATAAATTGTTTTTGGTAATTATTTAATAGAATACTATTCGGTAATGCAATTTTTGTACCCAACCATATCAGTGCTATTAATACTGCACCAATAATAAGTAAACCTATTATCGTCATCCGACTCCATTTCACTACTTTTTGCATAATATTTCATAAAAATATCGAGTAAATTGTTATTGATAATAAGATGTTGTACTACCTCTAATAGGTAACAATAATGACATTTATTCTGGTATATACCATTAAATCCAGTATCTTTACGCCAATTTGAAGATGACTTAGTCACAGGCATATAATAACGCTCAAAGTTCTGTAACCTAAAGGGCATATTTTCATAATTAAATATTTTTATAGCTGGATTATTGCCAAAAATGGGACTGATTGAAGGGGTAAATATCATGGGGATAACCGCTCCATCTTTTCCAGCAATGGTAAATTGAAATAAATCAAGATGCACATGGCCAGGTAATATACCAACGACCACATCGGAATATTCTTTCATGATTTTTAGAAATTCTTTTGTGTAACGACCCATCCAAAAATTTTTAATAATTTTATAAGGCATAGTCGAAGAAAAATAAATATCAATACCTACTGGTATATGGCATGCAATAAGTATGGATTGATGATTTTTTTTTGCTTCTCTTAATTGCGTTCTTAACCAATCCAATTGTTTTTTTGCAACAAATCTTACTTCGCTATTTTGACTGCGCGGTGAAAATAACACTGTATCTAGCACAATGATTTTTTCTGATTGGTTAATATTGACAGCATAATATCCTCCTGTTTTGAACTCTTTCAGGAAAAAATCTTTGTTTACTTTATCTTTTATAAAGGAAGACCATACAGAAGTCATATTTTCTAAGAAATCGCCTTGAGGTACAACGCTATAATCATTTCCGTAGTTATCAACATTACCTACAGCTGGATAAATATTTGTGGAAGGAAAAGTTTGATTAAGTTTATATGTTAAAAATTGCATGGTTTTTTTAACAAATTGAATATAACCAGCATTTGATTTATCTTGACTGTATTTTGTATAATTTTTTTGTAAATGATGATCAAGAAAATCACCTAATATTAAAACAAATTGTGGATTATTTTGTTGGGTAATTTTTTGTAATTTTTCTAATAATGATTTAAACAAAACATAGTTAGTATCATGATAATATTTGATAGGATCCGCATATTTTTCAAAAATTGCATCCCATGTTTGATAATCTGCATTGATAAGCTCATTTACGATAGGACAAGGTGATGGATATTTCTCACAACCTGCCATGGGATTAAAATGAATATCAGAGATTGAGATGAATTGTTGGGTTTGTGAATTTTGAACATTCCCAAATACACCATTAGAAAACAATAATATTGTTATGATGATGAGAAGTCGGTATGTCATATAAAAATCTCTCAACCGCTATTTCAAAACATCTAAAATAAAATAATTGCATATAACAAACTGCAATACAACTCATCATTTGTGCTAATTAAATACAAAGTGAGTTTAATTTATTAACTTATAGCAATTATGAACAAATAGAAAACCTTATTCATTCCTTCCATTAAAAAATCGTTAAGCATTTCATGTTAAGGTATAAGTATTAGGGAGGATAATTATATGCTATTAACTAAGAAACCTCATATAAATGTTCCTTCGTTGTTCCATCATTGGCATGAGAATGATATTCAACTCTCAGAAGATTTTTATGAATGTATTTCTGAATGTTATGCTGCCATTGAAAAAAAGAATTTTTATTATATAACTAAAATAGTTGATCTCTTTTATACAAAATGGATTGAATCACCGCAATTATCTGAAAAACTTAAAACAGAACTTGATCAAGCAATCACAACTGCACTGAGTGCCTTTATCATGGTTCATTTAGCTGTGGAATTAGCTTATGTTTCACACTACTCACTTAGTGTTGCATGTGGTTTGACATTACTTTTCATAAGAGTAGGAATTAAAATCACGACGCCCGAGTGGAGTACGGTGGGCGTTCTTAGTGGCGGATTTTTTAAATACAGAATTTTAAAGACAAGTCCAGCCTTTAAAAATAGTCGCAGGATGTAGGGTGGGCACGTCGCTGCACTCCTTTGCCCACCCTACATTTATGCTTCTAGCTTTTTATATCTAACACGATGAGGCTGTTTCGCAGCATCACCTAAACGACGTATACGATCTGTTTCATATTCCGTATAATTACCAGTAAAAAGCGAAACACTGCCATCATCTTCAAATGCTAAAATATGCGTTGCAACTCTATCTAAGAACCATCGATCATGTGAAATAATCATCGCACATCCTGGGAAGCTTAAAATGGCTTCTTCAAGTGCCCGCAATGTTTCAACATCTAAATCATTGGTTGGCTCGTCAAGTAAAAGTACGTTACCACCTTCGCTTAATACTTTAGCTAAATGGACTCGATTACGTTCACCGCCCGATAAATCTTTAATAAATTTCTGTTGATCTGTTCCTTTGAAATTAAAACGACCTACATAAGCACGGGATGGAATCTGATAACTACCAATGGCCATAATATCTTGTCCATGAGATATTTCTTGCCAAACCGTATTTTTATCATTAAGTGAATCACGGCTTTGATCCACATAAGCTAGTTTAACGCTTTCACCTATTCGAATGTTACCTGTATCAGATGTTTCACGACCGACTAACATTCTAAATAAAGTAGATTTACCTGCACCATTGGGTCCAATGATACCGACAACAGCTCCTTTAGGTATTTGAAAACTTAAATTTTCAAACAATATTCTATCGCCAAAACTTTTACTGATGTTGTCAGCTTCTATCACTAAGTCACCTAATCGCGGGCCAGGTGGAATATATAATTCTTGGGTTTCACTGCGTTTTTGAAATTCTTTTGATGACAATTCATCGAACCTTGCCATACGAGCTTTACTTTTAGCTTGTCTGCCTTTTGGATTACTGCGTACCCATTCAAGTTCAGCTTTCATGGCTTTTTGATGCGCGGTTTCTTGACGCTCTTCTTGCTCTAAACGTTTTTCTTTTTGCTCTAACCAAGCAGAGTAATTACCTTCATAAGGTATGCCTTGTCCTCGGTCTAACTCTAAAATCCAACCTGCTGCATTATCAAGAAAATAACGATCATGAGTAACTGCAACCACTGTACCTGTATATTCATGTAAAAAATGCTCTAACCATGCCACACTTTCTGCATCCAAATGGTTAGTCGGCTCATCTAATAACAACATAGCAGGTTTAGATAGTAACAAACGGCATGAAGCG
>CAYVRW010000119.1:0-5832 GCA_964453575.1 uncultured Coxiellaceae bacterium
GTAATGTAACTGGCGGCGGCAGCTCAAGCTTCGATGTCAGTGCATTGACCACGCCGACTGTTAACGTAAGCAGCCATACATCCAATGGTATATCCGGTTCGTTTAGCGGTTACACCAGTTTCATAGGTAACAGCGCAGGCACTATCAGTGGATTAGGTAATACGGTTATTTCAGCTCTAAACACTGGAACCAGCGGTGCGAACAGCTTCTCTGGATTTGGTAATATAACCGGCAGCTCAAGCTTCGATGTCAGTGCATTGACCACGCCTACTGTTAATCTGACCAGTCATACATCCAGTGGTATATCCGGTTCGTTTAGCGGTTACACCACTTTCATAGGTAACAGCGCAGGCACCATCAGTGGATTGGGTAATACGGTTATTTCAGCTCTAAACACTGGAACCAGCGGTGCTAACAGCTTCTCTGGATTTGGCAATCTAACCGGCAGCGGCAGCTCAAGCTTCGATGTCAGTGCATTGACCACGCCTACTGTTAATCTTACCAGCTCGACATCTAATGGTATCTCTGGTTTGTTTAGCGGTTACACCACTTTCGTAGGTAACAGCGCAGGCACCATCAGTGGATTAGGCAATACGACCTTCTCAGCTGTAGGCGTTGGCGTGAGCGGTGCTAATAGCTTCTCAGGCTTTGGTAATGTAACCGGCGGCGGCAGCTCAAGCTTCAATGTCAGTGCGTTGACTGCACCTACTGTTAATCTTACCAGCAGTACATCTAGCGCAATCGCTGGTAACTTTAGCGGCTATACCACTTTCGTAGGTAATAGTGCCGGTACCCTAAGTGGATTAGGCAATACAACTATCACTGCTTCCAATGCAGGAAACAGTGGTGCAAATAGCTTCTCTGGCTTTGGTAATCTCACAGGAAGCGGCAACAACACCTTTATCTTCAATACCAATGCAGGTATTACGGGCACTTTAACCGACACATCGGGTAGCAATACTTATACTTTCTCGAATGGTTCAAGTATTGGCGGAAACTTAGTAGGCAGCGGCAATGACAACTTGAGTGTGGCTGGATTTACTACACCGATTACTGTGAGCTTAGCAGGCTCAACGCCGCTTGCACTGGTTGCTGGAAGCATTACTGGAGTTGATCAATTTACTGGTACAGATGCAGGTTCGGGCACTAACAGCACTATCGCAGGACCTTCAGGTAGCAATAACTGGATCTTGACGGGAGGCGCAACCAATAATGGTACGATTAATGGCAGCATCTCATTCTTCAACTTTGGTAATGTAGCAAATAGCTCAGGTAATAACACATTTACCTTCCAAAATAATGCAAACATAAGCGGCAATTTAACAGGCAGCGGCACGGATACCTTGAATCTCAGCGCATACGCATCACCTAGCGTTAACTTAGCAACGAATACTGCAACCGGTATAGGAGGCACTTTCAGTGGTATGAATAATATCATAGGTGCAGGCGCAAGCAGCTTGAGTGGATTAAGTAATGCTACGATAACTGGTTCAAATGCAGGAACTAGTGGAGGCGTAAGCTTCTCTGGATTTGGTAATTTCACAGGCACAGGCACTGGTACCTTTGCCAATGCAACAGGCAGCCATACTTGGAATATTACAACTAATGCAGGCACCGTTTCCGGCAATAGTTTCAGTGGATTTGCATCGTTAGTCGGTGGTACCTCAGATGTCTTCGTGTTTGGAAATACCAGTTCGATTTCCGGCAACTTAACAGGCGGCGGTAATTCGACGTTAGATGTCAGCGCTCGCACTTCGCCTACTGTTAATCTGTCAAGCAATACCGCGAGCGGCGTAGGCGGTACTTTCAGCGGCATTAACAATTTCTTGGGTGCAGGCAACACTAGCACTCTGGTTGGCCCAGCCGGTAACACAACCTGGAGCTCCGGCAGTGCCGATTCAGGTACGGTAGGCGGCAGCACTTATAACAACTTTGGTAATGTAACAGGCGGCGGCGGTGCCAACACATTCGTCTTTGGTAATGGCAGCGTTATCAGTGGAATGGTTGATGGCGGCAGTGGTTCGAACAATACCATTGATTTCGGCGGATATTCGCAACCTCTTACTTTGACATTGACTTCAAACACTAGCGGTAACTTTAAAGATACAATGACACTGACTATGATTGCAAACTTTGCTAACTTCAATAACGTCGTCGGGCCTACCAATTCAGCCATACAATTGCCGACAATGCCAGCAGCAAACAATTTGGTCTTTAAACCTACTGCTGGAGGCACAAGTCTCATAGCCAGACTCAATAATGCATTTAATTTCAACTTCGCTCAATTCACCTCAATATATGGCGGGCCTATGGGTGATACCGTTGACTTGAGTCATGTGAAAATTAACAATCCATTTGCAACGCCAGTAAGCAACCCAGCAGCACCTATTACTGGACTTTCAATTACCTATAGCATTGATGATCCTATCAATGTGACTTTCTTAGACTTTACTGGCTTTACTTTACCGTTCTTCTCAACAGGAACCACTACCGGCGGTGTCTCAGAAACACTTACCCAAGGAAATACCATGGGTAACCAAGCATTACAAAATGCACCTACTTCACAGACCGCAAACAGTAATCCTACCAGTATGTTAACAACCGCTACCCAAGCTATAGATACGGCATTTGGTACAACAAAATTCAGTAATGAAAATGCAAGCGGCGGATGCAGCACTGGTACAAGTACGGGTTCAGAAAGAAAAACAATGCCATAATCATAGGTAAATGATATAAAATTCAAATGAGTTATGAAAAAGGATGTTCATAAATGAACAAAAAAATACCCATTGCTCTTAGCTTATTCTTCTTCATCCTGGTGTTATGGGTGCAAATTTCTCCCATGGCATCTATCATTCCTATCGTTGACGAATTAGAAAACATCGCATACGACTGGCGAATACGTGCCAATACGCTTACTCAAAAGAAATTTGAAACATCGGTGGTTATTGTTGATGTGGATGATAAAAGCTTAGCTGCTGAAGGTCGATGGCCTTGGCCGCGAACCAAACTTGCCGATCTTATTAAGTCCATTCAAGCCGGAGGGGCACTTGTTGTAACCATGGACTTTATCTTTCCGCAGAAAGAAACCAATATTGCTTACGAAGTGTTGAATGAAATCAATAAACGGAATCTTACTGATCCGAACGTATCGTCCATTTTTAATAAAATAAGCACCGCTTTCGATTATGATATCCAACTCGGTCAAGCTATTAAGGCTGGCGATACTGTCATTGGATTTGGATTCAGTCAAGATCCCACTACGGTAGGTCAAATTAATCCGCCTCTTTTAACGTTAACACCCAAGCAAGAAAAATATCTTGATATGATGCGCGCTAATGGATTTATTGGCGCAAACGATACGTTAGCCCCTTTTGTAAAAAACATGGGATTTGTAAATTATTCAAATACAGAAGGCATTGTACGACGTGTTCCTTTAGTGATGGACTATAAGAAAGGCATTTACCCTTCTCTTGCGTTAGAAACAGCTCGTATTTATCTACTTAGTCAAGTATCGCTCGCAACGGCTGAATATTCTGATGATATTAATCTGGAAGGTATCAAAATTGGTAATATCACTATCCCTACCGATAAAGAAGGACAGGTTTTAGTTCCTTTTCGCGGTCCCAGTTATACTTTCCCTTATTATTCTGCAACGGATGTTTTAAATAAACAGGTACCCCCGGAAAGCTTCGAAGGAAAAATTGTTTTTGTCGGCACATCTGCAACGGGTTTAGCCGATCTTAGACCCACATCTGTCAGCAATGTTTTTCCCGGTGTGGAAATTCATGCAACTATTACGGATGGCATACTCAAAAATGATTTTTGGTATAAACCTGAATGGGCTTTAGGAGCTGAAGTCGTTATCACTTTTATTTTAGGATGCATTATTGCTTTTTTATATCCGTTTTTAGGCCCGCGCATCTTGATTTTTTTAACACTTACCCTTCCTTTCATCATTATGTACTTGGATAATTTACTTTTACAAAGTACACGCTTAATTCTTTCTGTGTTTTTTCCTACAGTACTTACCATTGTATTAGGCATACTTAACGTTGTGTATGGTTATTTATTTGAATCTAGGCATCGCAAACGTTTAAATGAAATGTTTGGTCAATACGTACCTAAAGAACATATTGAAGAAATGATGAAATCATCAGGAGAATACGGCTTACACGGTGAAGATAGAGATATGTCGGTTTTATTTTCAGATATCAGAGGATTTACTCAAATTTCTGAAATCATGTCTGCCGAACAACTGAAAGAAATGTTAAATGAAATCTTGACCCCGCTCACCGAAGTTATTTTCAATACCAAAGGCACCATTGATAAATACATTGGTGATGCCATCATGGCTTTTTGGGGTGCACCGTTAAATGATCCAAGCCATGCAGAACATGCGCTAGATGCTGCCTTAGACATGCAAAATACTCTCAAAAAATTAGCGCCTATGATAGCTGAACGAGGTTGGCCGCCTATCAAAATAGGTATTGGTGTCAATCGTGGACAAATGATTGTAGGTGACATGGGTTCAAAGTATCGCCGCAATTATACGGTATTAGGTGACGAAGTGAATTTAGCTTCGCGCGTTGAAGGATTAACAAAGTTTTATGGTGTTAATATTATTGTGACGGAAGAAGCAGAACGTAATCAAACCGATTTTGCATTTAGGCATTTAGACCGCATACGTGTCGTAGGAAAAACACACCCTACTAATATTTATGAAATTCTTTGTTACAAAAAAGATGCATCACCTGAGTTATTAAATGAAATAACGTTGTCTGATAGTGCTTTTGATTTATACCTTAAACAACAATGGGACAAAGCTATCGCTATATTTGAACAATTACAGAAAGAACATCCTGATAGCAAATTCTATAAACTTTATCTTGATCGATGCTATATCTACAAAGCGGCCCCACCCCCGGCTGATTGGGATGGGACGTATGTACATACTTCGAAATAGGTTACTTCCCTACACAAAATCCACCACCCCCGCCGCCGGCTCGGGGAGCTGATTTATTAATTTCACTTTCTTTAAATTTCATTGTATTAAGCGTATTAAAGTCTGCAGGCATACTTTTTAAAATAGCCATGTTTTGATTGACTGCATTGATCATCGCAAACCGTTGATCAAATTGACTCAAATTTATGACTTGTCCTTTCAGGTTTTTTGCCTGGATTTTACCGGACTTGACTGCAATCAAGGTATCTTTATTGAGTTTTACAATAACGGAATAATCAGTTCCTAGGCTTGTTAAGGTAGCTATAGGTGTTTTAGTCTTGGTTTCTGCTGGATTATTTTTACCAATTTGACCCGTAATAGTACGCAAACCGCCTTTGGCAACATCCATCAGATAACTATCGTTTGAAGGATTTGTTTTATCAAAAATATATTTTTCGAGCTGCATCTTGGTATTTTCAGTAATCGCGAGCAATGTTCCATCGGTCAGACTGATTTGCGCAGTACTTGATTTGTCTGATTCAATGGTGTCTTCTTTAAAAATCTCGGCTTTTCTGGCTAATGTCCGTTTTTGTTGATTGGGCAAGGTAGCGCTGACTTGACCTTTTGCCCAAATCACTTGTCCAATAGTCTCAATCTTAGGAACTGCAGCTGGTGTGGGTGCAGGGACAGGAGCAGGCGTGGCCGCTTGATCAATTTTAGGAGCAGCAGGTGTGGATGGTGTCACTTGATCAGCCGCAAGACTCACTATGGAATATAAAGTAACAAATAGAACAACTAATAGTCGCATAACTGTACTCCTTTACAGTTTAGAGGGTTCATTGGTGGGCACGTCGCTGCACTCCTTTGCCCACCCTACATTCTCTATG
>CAYVRW010000120.1:0-621 GCA_964453575.1 uncultured Coxiellaceae bacterium
CATTTGCCAATACACCACTGGCAGCATTCACCGTTAAGGTGGCATCTTCTGCCACTGCTCCGACATCAGCGACCGCAATCGGTGCATCATTCACCGCACTTACGGTAATGGTACTCGTATCCGTATCCAATAATGCACCACCAGAACCCGTATTACCTTCGTCATCGGTCACCATCGTCAAGGTGACATTACCGTTCATGTTGGCAGTTGGCGTAAAGACAGGTTTGGAAGCTCCCGCTAAGAAGGAGTTAATACTTGCCATTGTACCTGCTAATGATATTGAGTTACTTCCTGAGCCTGTCACCGTCACACCACCTCCGGTGGTTGCCGATAACGTACCGGAATCGACAGATAATACTACTTTGACGGCACCGGATGCCGCATCCACATCCGCAATGGATAATCCGGCTAAAGCTAACGCCGTATCTTCATTCACACTGAAACTTGCCGGCAAGGTATTGACCGGTGCATCATTCACCGCACTCACTGTGATTGTGCTTGTATCCGTATCGGATAACGCACCACCGGAACCCGTATTGCCTTGGTCATTCGTCACCATCGTCAAGGTGACACTGCCATTCATGTTGGCTATGGGTGAAAAAATAGGTTTCGATGCTCCGG
>CAYVRW010000120.1:721-5648 GCA_964453575.1 uncultured Coxiellaceae bacterium
GCTAAAGCTAACGTCGTATCTTCATTCACACTAAAACTTGCTGGTAAAGTATTGATGGGCGCATCGTTCACCGCACTCACTGTGATTGTGCTTGTATCCGTATCGGATAATGCACCACCGGAACCGGTGTTACCTTGGTCATTCGTGACCATCGTTAACGTGACACTGCCATTCATGTTGGCTATGGGTGAAAAAATAGGTTTCGATGCTCCGGCTAAGAAAGTATTGATATTTGCCATGGTGCCGGTTAATACGATGGAGTTACTGCCGGAGCCTGTCACCGTCACACTACCACCGGTGGTTGCCGATAACGTGCCGGAATCGACAGATAAAGTCACGGTAATAGCACCGGATGCTGCATCCACATCGGCAATCGATAATCCAGCTAAAGCTAACGTCGTATCTTCATTCACACTAAAACTTGCTGGTAAAGTATTGACTGGCGCATCGTTCACGGCATTGACGGTAATGGTGCTGGTATCTGTATCCGTTAATGCACCACCAGAACCGGTGTTACCCAGGTCATCCGTCACCATCGTTAAGGTAACACTACCATTCATGTTGGCAATTGGTGTAAAGAGAGGTTTTGACGCCCCCGCTAAGAAAGCATTAATATTTGCCATTGTACCTGATAATGCTACTGAATTAGTTCCTGATCCCGCCACCGTTACACCACCACTGGTCGTTGCAGATAACGTGCCGGAATCAACCGATAAGGTTACTTTTATAGCACCAGACCCAGCATCCACATCGGCAATCGACAATCCTGCTAAGGCTAATGTCGTATCTTCATTCGTGCTAAAACTTGCCGGCAAAGTATTAACCGGCGCATCGTTTACCGCCGACACATTAATTGTTACGGAGTCTGAATCTGTTAATCCATTCGCATCCGTTGATAAAACAGTTAAGGAATCTGTGCCATTAAAATTAGCATTGGGAGTATAAGATAAATTAGTAAGCGCAGAATTGATTTGTAATTTTGTACCGGATAATGTCAAACTTGATGTACCATCCCCTGATACGACAACATTACCCGGAAAAGGCGTATTTAACACCCCATTAGAAACAGTTAATTTTACAGTTGCTAAATTATCCTCTGCATCCGCAACAGAAATACCTTTAATAGATAAAGATGTATCTTCAGCAACTAGCTGAGCACCTGGTACAGTATTTATAGGTGCTGTATTAACATCAGAACCATTGACCGTAATAACACCTGCACTCGCCGTTATCGTCGTTCCTGTTACATTAGGAAGATCAAGCAATATATCCGAACTATTTGTGACACCACTTGCAGAACCTTGAATAAAAATGAATGTATGATTGACACCACTGATAGTAGCATTAAAAAATAAGGTTACGCCCGAGGAACTACCAAAATTATTACTCTGTAAATATTGAACTGCAGCTGCAACATCTTGCAAAGAAGTTAACGAAACAGGCAACGCAAAAATATTAGCATCATCGAATTGCACAAGACCGTTGGAGATGGTATGAGATTTTACCGTAGCGCTCGTATTTAACGTGAGGGTAGAATCAGTGCCATCTGTTCCTGCTGTGGCTGCTGCAACCGTTAACGTCATGTTCGATGAACCAATTTTTTCTCCAGGAACAAAATCTTGGATAATATCGAATCCACTAACATATCCACGACCAGAAACCGTCGTATCAGAAGCTCCTAACAAAGTAATAGGATTATCGCCTGCCGCAACATTAAATTGATCCGCACCAAGACCACCGTACATAATGTCAACACCGGCATTACTATTAATAGTATTGGTTCCTGAAGAATCCACAAAAGTGTCTCGTGTCGCGCCCACTACCGTCACTTGTCCAGACGATGCAGAAATAGTGGTAGCATTTACGTAGGTTAAATCAATCAAAACGTCTGCGGTATTATCGGCACCGGCAACAGTGCCTTGAATAAACATAAAAGTGTGAGCATCCCCATTGATTGTTGCATTAAATACAACGGTTGCACCCGTAGAACCAAGATTATTATTTTGTAAATACTGAACGGCAGCAGCTACGTCAGACATGTTACGTAAAGTAACTCCTGTAGCAAAAGTATTTACATCATCGAATGTTATGACGCCATTCGTAATAGCATGTGATCTTACGGCTGCCCCTGAATTTAATTGTAAAGTAGAGTCAGTGCCATTGGTGCTAGCCGTATTAGCTGCTACCGTTAAGGTCATACCAGAACCCACAATTTTTTCACCCGTGCCCGCACTTACTCCCGGTTGAAAATCTACAATCTGATCATAGCCACTAATAGTACCTGCTGTTCCCGACCCAGCGATGGTAAGAGTACTATCAAAAGGCGCAAAGTTAAATTGATCCGTTCCAGCCCCACCTATTAAAATATCCGCACCAGCATTACCTGTAATGGTATCGATATCACCTGAACCGGTGAGAGTATCTGCACCCGCTGTTCCTGTGATGGTGCTTAATAAGAATTCATATGTCATATGATTTACGGATACAGTCATTGCAGAATCAATGTTACCTATGGATGCTTCGAGAATGTAATTGCCGCCCAAATAAGATGCCCCTGTTGCGTCAACTGAAGCCGCTACATCAGCACTCGTCATCGCAGCGATTTTTTCAATAAATTGCTCACCTACACTACCTTTTGCAACATCGCAACCATAAAGCAAAATATCGCCTTCTGCTGTGAGCGATTGCCCTATGACTGCAAATTCAGTTTGATATTGCGCAAGATCATTTGATGAATAGGTTTTTCCTCCTAATATTAAATCGCCTTCACTACCATGACTAATGACGTGAATGGCATCGACATTACTTTGTGTGGCTAGATATTCACTCATTTGCACAATAGCATCTTGTGTTCCATCAATAATAACAACATGAGCATTTGGACTTACATTGCTAATGAGATCTAAATAATCAACGACAGCCGTATCCACAAAAATGACTTCGTTTTTATTTGTTGTTGAAGTGTCGGAATGACCATCAATGAAATGCGTTAAATCAACCACGGAAACTTCTGTCAATCCTTGACTATCTACTTTAAATCCATACCATGTTACTGCGGCATCTGATGCTAGATGGGATTGCCACCCTGCAAACGTATTAGCATAATCGTCACGTAAACTTTCTGAATTTAAATTTTGATTTCCTAATTCCATATTGGCATTATCACCAGGAGAAATAATTCTAACGGCTGATAGAGGTGTTTTTTCTGCACTGATAATAGAATCGATTTGTTGTGTGGCATCATTATTTTTTAAATCTAAAAAATGCACTTCTGCATCAGGTGAAATACCTTTCATGACATCAGCATTATTCGCTAACCTTGCATCGATAAAACTAATTCTCTGTTACTAGGTTTAAATGCATGAAACTCTAAAAGCCTGTCTGTATTGCTGGCTTTACTAGTCACATCAGTACTTGTTTTTTGTATTTCGGTATAAGCCATTTCATCGGGGTTTAGGGTTTTTTCAATGGGTTGGACGGGGTGTTGCGGTTTTGGTACAGCTTGTAATACTTCGTGGGCGGTGGCTTCATTCGTTCCTGTGACAGCTGCATCGCCAGGTGGAGGCACAAGCGTGGCATCAAACAACATGCGTTGTTCAAGTGCTTGTTTTAATGAAGAATACTTATTTTTTCTCGGAATCTTTACTGCCCTTTTCACAGCTCCACCCCTTTTTAGCATTTCACAAACCTATAATAAAAATTATAGCCTATATTTGAAAAAGGTGGGTTTAACTAAAAAAATATATTTATTTAAAAAACAATAGGTTAGTAAAAAATAAAAAACTTGAGGAATCATAGGAGTTAGTGATAATCTTGAATCGATTAATATCATGTAATATCATGGGAAATTTGCACTCTTTTCAATAAGATAGATTAGTAATACTATTGAGTGTGCAGAAAAAAGGATTTTGTGTGCCTATGCTAAAAAAATTGCTCATTATAGGCTTAACTATTTTCATGACGGCCTGTAGCATTCATCCAAAATCCATGACTATGCAAGAACGTTATAATCTTGCCACCCAAAGTATTCATCATTTGTTTTCCCAGCAATCTAACGAAGTTATTACCATTGATTACTACGAAGCTTTGGCCAGAAGTGTCAAATGCAATTTGGATTATCGCCTTAAACTCGTCAACATTGCGTTGCAAGCAGGACAACTCGATGTTGCTGTATTTACCATGTTCCCAGCATTAAACACTTCAGGCACCCTTTATACTCGAAGTAATGATTATTCCGTTTCAGGTATTACAGCTCAGGGGATAACGACAGGTCTTTCAAGCTCTACGCCACGTACATTGCTCACTGCACGTAACGCGATTAGTTGGAATTTATTAGATTTTGGCATGGGTTATGTCAAAGCAAAACAACAATACAATCGATTATTGATTGCAGAAGAAGAAACACGTCAACAATTACAAGAGTTAGCACAAGATGTCCTTGTTGCTTATTGGGTCGCCTACAGTGCCCAAGAATTATTGAAAGAAACAGCTGAATTTCAAGCTCTTTTAATACGCTCAAAAAAAATATTAGATAAAGCTGTCTTGGATAAAACAGTGCCCCAAGAAAATTTATTAAATTATCAAGGAGCTATTTTAGACGGTGATCGGAAATTAATTCAATTACAATATAAATATCAGAAAGCAATGCAAGATTTAAAACATTTACTTTTCATCCCCGTTGATCAAAAAATTTATTTAGCAAAACCACCTGAAACACTTTTCCAAACACAAGATTTAAGCAAGCTCGATCTTGCTAAATTAGATATTGTCACATTGGTGAATCATCCAAAATTACAAGGACAACACTATCAAGAACGCATTGCAGAATACGGTTTGAGTGCAGTGTTATTACAAGCACTACCAGGTATCACTTTAAATTATGGTTGGAATTATGATAGTAATAAATTCTTATTAAATAACAAGTGGA
>CAYVRW010000121.1:0-5629 GCA_964453575.1 uncultured Coxiellaceae bacterium
ATCAAAATGATCTTCAATAGCACGCTTACTGCTGCTGGTTACAAAAATTAATTCGGTAATCCCGGCAGCAATAGCATCTTCAACAGCATATTGGATAAGTGGTTTATCAACAACAGGCATCATCTCTTTGGGATTTGCTTTTGTTGCTGGTAAAAATCGCGTTCCTAATCCAGCCACTGGAAATATGGCTTTCGTCACTTTCATCATTGAACATCCGTAAGTCGCGCTTTAAAAAATTTGACAGATATTACCATAAATATTCAACGGACAAAACGTAAAAACCATTTCAATCAATACTAGATCGTGATATACTCTTGTTCAAATATTCACTGTTTATCTGTTGGATGTCCTAAAAATGCGCGCAAATGTTTTGATATTCAGCCATGGATACAAAAATGGATTTATCGACGCAACCAATCAATACACGCAATTATTTGATGTCAATAAATACCACGTCACCGTTGTTTATCTCGATGGTGAACCTGATGATGATATAAAAAATAAACATCTTGCGGAAAATATCATATTTTTAAATGCCTCCACGCATGAAAAACGCGGGCTCAAGTTACACATTATAAAAAAAATGATCTCGCTGCAAAAAAAAGAACAATTTGAAATAGTCATTTGTCATCGCTATAAACCGACTTACATTATGCTTTGGGCTGCCAGGTTTTGCAAAATTCCCAAGTTGTTTTGTATCATGCACGAAATGAATACCATTAAACATTTTTCTAGAAAGCTCACGCTTAGCTTATTAGCGCAAAAAAATTTGACACTAGCGGGTGTTTCCAATGCGGTGCGTGATGATGTTAAAAACAGCCTTCTTCATTCTCACAACTATCAGGTCACTACTCTTTATAATGTGATCGATGGCAGCGCCACCGAATCACAATTATTCAGCCGAGAGGATGCTAGAAAAGAATTAAATATATCCAACAATGACTTTGCATTTGGCATACTAAGCCGCTTAGCGCATGCCAAAGATCATAAAACATTGATTGATGCATTTGCGATCATAAAGTCTCAATGTCCCAATGCAAAACTTATCATTATTGGTGAAGGCGAACTGAAATCTCCATTAACGAACCAAATTGAACAGTTGGGATTAACAGAAGACATTCTCATCACCGGATTTCTACCTAAAGCATTTACCTTACTCAAAGCACTTGATGTGTTTGTATTAAGTTCCATTAAAGAAGCTTTTGGGCGGGTATTATTAGAAGCCATGATTGCGAAATGCCCTATCGTTGCTACCAAAACAGACGGCATTCCTGAGGTTGTTGATAATGCAGGTATATTAGTTGAAAAACAAAACCCCAATGAATTAGCAAAGGCTATGCTTAAATTTTATCATATGCCTGCAGAGGAGCGAGAAAGCTATGCTCATAGAGGATATCAAAGGGTTTTGAGTACTTTTTCGATAGATAGTCTTAAAGAAGTGTTTTGGAATATTTAAAACAACCATTCTATCAAGATCACGACTCAATAAGCATTTTTATTCACAAACCCATGAATAACCGTCAAAAAGATAATTTTAATATCCAGCCATAACGACCAGTTTTCAATGTAATACAAATCATATTCGACCCGTTTTTCCATTTTTGTGATGATCTCGGTTTTACCGCGCCAGCCATTCACCTGGGCCCAGCCGGTAATGCCGGGTTTGACTTTGTGTCTTTGCATGTAAGCCTTGATGGAATCTTTATAAAACTCATTATGTTCGATTGCATGCGGTCTTGGGCCTACGATAGACATTTTGCCTTGTAATACGTTATAAAATTGCGGCAGTTCATCTAAGCTGGTTTTACGCAAAAAACGACCTAGGGGTGTAATACGGGTATCATTTTCTGATGCTTGCGTCACAACGCCGGGTTCATCTTTGTGTTCATACATCGTACGAAATTTATAAATATTGATAATCCTGCCATCCCAGCCATGCCTGCGTTGTTTAAATAAAACCGGGCCTTTGGAGGTAAGTTTGACGGCCATCGCAATCAAAAGTAACAAAGGAGTCACTATGATAATAATCAATAGAGCAAGTAACTTGTCTTCCAGGGCTTTAATGATTTTATTCATACCAATCATAGGAGATGCACTGAGATTGACTGCTGGAAAACCTGCCAAATCCGTAAAAGAATGATTGCGTAAATCTAATCCGAACACATCTAAGACAAAACGAATGGCAATGGTATGGTGGCGTAATTGATAAAGTAAATCTTTAACGCATTCTTCTGCTCCCAATGGTAACGCCAGCCAAATCTCATCAATAGGCTTAGTTTGTTCTAAATAAAGCCCAAGGTCTTGCGGTAATGGTTCTACTGCTATGCCCAACATATTTTTGGGACATGACATGGAAGAATGATCAAATATTTTTTCTATATGAAACCCGGTCCATAAAGCTTGATGAACCGTTTCAGCCAGTTTAGCACTTAATTTTCCGGCACCAATAATGATCACACTGCGCTCATTCATGCCGCGCGTACGCATTAATCGCAAAATAAACAGCAAAGAACAGCGAAACAGCACTAATAAAATAACTGAAAGTATAGACCACAATAAAAACCAGCTGCGAGAAAAGGTTTCACCCGTTTTGGTCAAAAAAGCCAATCCTGCGAGCATTAATAAAACGACTAAAATGGCTTGCACAAGCCGCACTATGTATTGCCAAATGGCTTGCCCTCGCACTGATTTATAAATATGAAAAAAGGAGAACACAATGGTGGTTAAAAGAGCTCCAATACATAATGCGCTCATATAATGCTCTGTGATATCGAAATGGCCAAATTTGTAGTAATAAGCTGCAAGACCTGCCGCCATGACTGCAATAATGTCCAATCCACGCACTAGCATGGAGAAAACTTTTGAAAACTCTTTTAATAATCCGTGTGGTAACATAACATCCAAATCAGTTCATCGGCATGACAGTTATAAAAATAAGTTTGAATTTGTTTTATACTTATTAAAATGATAACATTCCAAAATTTTACAAGTATATATAAAGAAAACCACTATGCAAACAGAATCTATTTTAGACATACCTTCTGGTATAGATATAGCGAATGTTCCCAAGAAAAACAATACCACGTTAGCACTCCGTGATTTTAAAGACAGCCTCATCAAATGGCGTATTTGGTTTTTATTAGCCTATCAAGATATACGATTACGCTATCGCCGCTCTATTTTAGGCCCATTTTGGCTTACCTTGAGCATGGCCATCACTGTCTATTCAATGGGGTTCCTGTATGGTCATTTATTTCACATTGAACTGGAAAACTACTTCCCCTACCTGGTTGCGGGTATGTTAACCTGGTCACTGATATCAACCAACTTAAATGATTTGACCGATACTTTTATTACCTATGAATGTTTAATCAAAGAAATAAAATTGCCTTATACGCTTCACATTCAGCGTATTGCCATGAGAAACATTTTAATTTTCTTTCATAATATGATTATTATGATTCCTATCTATATCTTATTTGCCAAAAGCGCGCATATTAATGTAAATACACTTTTTTTACTGCCAAGTTTGTTTCTGATTTATATTAATGCGGTGTTTGCTGGATTATTGCTAGCCATGATCGCAGCACGCTATCGTGATATTTCACAACTCATTAAAAATTTAATACAAGTGGTATTTTTTATTACCCCTGTCATGTGGAACCCCGATGTTTTACCTGCCAACAAACTTTTTGTGGTGTGGGGAAATCCCATCTATCCATTTATTGAAATAATCAGGGCCCCGTTACTGGGTAATTTACCTTCACTTAGCATTATTGCTGCAAGTCTAGGAATTACTTTATTAACCATTTTAATCTCTTTTATTATATTTATGCGTTATCGTTCACGCATTGTTTATTGGTTATAATTATGGCAAAAATAGAATTACATAATGTTTCAGTAGAATTTCCCATTTATAATTTAAGTGCGCGTTCATTTAAAAAGAATTTTATTCGACTTGCAACCGGTGGTTCTGTTGTTAAAAATGATTCGCATCAAATCATGATAAAAGCCTTAAACAACCTAAGCTTTTCGATTCAACATGGTGATAGAGTGGGACTCATTGGCCATAATGGCGCGGGTAAAAGCACCCTACTCAAGTTACTTGCGGGTATTTATGAACCCACTGCCGGTCATGTTCATACGATCGGTAAAATTAATTCGCTGCTTAATTTAATGATAGGTATAGAATCTGAGCATACCGGCTATGAAAACATTTATTTGCGCGGCACATTGTTAGGTCTTTCGCGTGATGAAATTCATAAACAAATTGATGAGATTATGGCGTTCACCGGTCTTGGCGATTATCTGCATATGCCTACACGCACCTATTCTAAAGGAATGTTGCTGCGTTTAGCTTTTGCCATTTCTGTTAACATTAAACCTGAAATTCTGTTAATCGATGAAATTTTTGGTGCGGGAGATGCGAGTTTTATCCAACAAGCACAAGATAAAATGGTTTCTTTGCTGAAAGAATCCAGTATTGTCATTATGGCAAACCATTCGGATAAACTTATTGAAGATTTTTGTAACAAAGCAATTTTGCTGGAAGGCGGTGAAGTTAAATTTTTTGGCAATACCAGAGATGCTTTAGCGCACTATCATATGAAAGGATAATCATGAAAATAGCTATTGTTTGCGATTGGCTAGTCACGTTTGCGGGTGCCGAAAAATTTTTAGCTGAAATCATTAAATGCTTTCCAGATGCCGATTTATTTGCGGTGATTGATTATCTCGATCCGCATGATCGCAAACTTATTGCCGATAAACAGGCAAAAACAACGTTTATTCAACATTTGCCTTTTGCGAAAAAACATTATCGACATTATTTACCTCTGATGCCGCTTGCTATCGAACAGTTAGATGTATCTTCCTATGATTTAATTATTTCTAATTCGCATGCGGTCGCAAAAGGTGTGTTAACAGGGCCTGATCAAGTTCATGTTTGCTGTGCTCTATCTCCTATGCGTTACGCTTGGGATTTGCAACATCAATATTTAAAAGAAACGGGGTTAGATCGCGGCATTAAAGGTTATATTACCAAATATTTTTTACATAAAATGCGTATTTGGGATCAACGTACTTCACACGGTGTGGATCACTTTGTAGCTATCTCCAAATATATTTCACGCCGCATATGGAAAACGTATCATCGTCAATCCGTCGTCATTTATCCCCCGGTCGATACTTCTTTATTTACTCCGTGGCAAGATAAGGAAGATTATTATGTAACAGCATCACGTATGGTTCCTTACAAAAAAATGGATTTAATCGTGGAAAGTTTTGCGCGCATGCCGGACAAAAAATTAATGGTCATAGGCGACGGGCCTGATTTCGATAAGATTAAGGCAAAAGCAAGTTCTAATATTAAGCTGCTAGGCTTTCAGCCCAATTCTGTTTTAATTCATCATTTACAACGTGCCAAAGCATTTGTTTTCGCAGCCGAAGAAGATTATGGTTTATTGCCGCTTGAAGCTCAAGCATGCGGTACACCTGTCATTGCATTTGGAAAAGGCGGAGCTACAGAAACGGTCAGAGGCATAGAACAAACCCAGGCTCCGGGTATTTTCTTTAAAGCGCAAAGCGTGTCATCACGTTGTAAAGCTGTTCTCCGATTTGAACAGATACA
>CAYVRW010000122.1:0-5501 GCA_964453575.1 uncultured Coxiellaceae bacterium
GCCTGTTTTGATGTCGAATCATTACCCGAATTAGAACGTATTAATAGCATTGCTGAAAAGCGGCAAGTCATCGCCACAGTAGCGGTACGTGTCAATCCTAATATTGATGCACGTACCCATCCCCATATTTCAACAGGTTTAAATATCAATAAATTTGGCATTGAGTACAGTGAAGTTTTGCCGCTTTGTCAAAAAATTCAAAAAATGCCGCATATTAAATTAATCGGCATCGCTTGTCATATTGGGTCACAACTGACTGAGTTAGCGCCATTTTTAGAAGCATCTGATCGTATGTTAGATTTGCTGCAACAATTAAAAAGAACGGGGATAACGTTGACTCATATTAATATAGGCGGAGGTTTAGGTGTGCAATATCATCATGAAAAACCTCCTACGCTTCCGGAATATGCAAAAGCCCTACGTCAAAAATTTGAAAATCAGTCTATTGAATTAATTATAGAACCAGGCCGAGCATTGGTCGCTAATGCAGGTATATTACTTACTAAAGTGGAATATATTAAAACGACCAGCCATAAAAATTTTGCTATCGTAGATGCGGGAATGAATGATTTAATGCGTCCAGCATTATATGACGCTTGGCATGAAATATTGCCTATTAGTTTACGTTATGGCGATACCTATTTTTATGATATTGCAGGTCCAGTGTGTGAATCGGCAGATATATTAGGTAAAAACCGCCAAATTGCATTAGAACCAGATGATACAGTCGCAATCATGACCGCAGGTGCTTATGGATTTTCAATGGGTTCCAATTACAATTCAAGACCAAGACCTGCTGAGGTGATGATTAAAGATGGCAAAGCCTATTTGATTAGGAAAAGAGAAACATTAAGTGATTTATTGATTTTAGAAAAAAGCCTTCTAGGTTAACAGAAGGCTTTTGTTTCACGAAGTTCGTTAAGAAGGTTTTTTCCCATGGGAAGAGTTGAGATGAAGCTCCTTTTGCAGTTTTCTCTCGTCTATATGCGCTTTAACATCCTTCATTACATCATGGCAATGGATATTTTTTAAGATTTTTCCCATATCCAAGATACGCATGGCGGCGTCCTGATAATGTTGTTGGCAATGTTGTCTACGCTCATCAGAAGTGAGATTAGGATTAAGATTCATGGCAGGAAAAATAAAATCTCTTAGAGTCGGGCTGTGTTTTGCTAACTCCAATACAGCTTTGATGGTACGCATATCAATTTTTGGATCGCGATTTTCTTTTAGCGCTTTTTCAATATGTTTATGCATGTCCTCGACTGGATATTCATTGGGTGGTGATAAAGCTGTTAATGATTTTAGCAGCCAATTTTCTTCAGAGGTATAGATAGGTACCGAATCTTCTTTCTCAAGTTCTTCAAATACCCCTCGCATGATTTTAGCTTCTTCGGCGCTTTTAGCATTTTGTTTTTCTTTCCATGCCATATATTGGACAATACTTTGATAGGCAGCGGCACGATTAGCCATTTCTAATTGTTTTTCTTTGTTATATTCTTCATTTAACGCAATATTAGTGAGAATATTTTCATACTTCTGTTTTTCTGGATTTTCTATAGAATTCGAATCCAATATGAGCTGCCAATCAAAACTGGAGAGTGGCTTACCTGCAGACATTTTAAGATAAACTGAAGTATCGTTGTAGTTTTGTTTATCGTCGTAGTTTTGTTTTTCATTTGGCATAATCTATCCCCTGATTTAGATTAAAATGATAACTGTTACCGCCATTTTCTTTGACAAAATACATCGCTCGATCAGCCACAGCAATTAATTTTTTGCTATCAGTACCATCTAAAGGATACAGGCTGATGCCTATACTTGCAAAAACATGGGTTTCAATATCATCAATTTTAATGGGTTTTGCAATGGATTGACAGATACGGTCTGCAATTTCTGCTATTCTTTTTAAATTAGGTATGTTTTCTAAAATAATTGTTATTTCATCGCCGCCCATGCGCGCTACGGTATCCGTTTCACGTAAGATATTTTTGATGCGGGCAATCACTACTAACAATAATTGATCACCGGCATGATGACCATAGGTATCATTCACTTCTTTAAATTTATCGATGTCTAAATAAAGTAATGCAAAACTGTGGTGGTGATGGGCTGATCGCTTGATAACATCTTGCAGAATAACCTCGAATAAATGCCGATTTGCCACTTGTGTTAAAGGATCGTGGGTTGCTTCCTTTTGCAGACGTTTATTGGTTATTTCCAATTGTTCTTTGGCAAGTTGTAGCTCAACTAATAGGCTATCATTTTCAAAACGAAGGAATAATGCATCATAAATAATGCGATGCATCTTGAAGGATAAAGAAACCAAATATGCGGTAAATACAGTAATGGTGAAGGAAAATAAAAAATAGAGTATATGTGATATTGAAAAAAAATGTACAACAAGGGGCAGTAGGGCTGCAAGAAGAAATAGAATAATGGCTTCTAGAATATAAGAATTAAGTGGAACGGCACCCGCTGTAATACCAGCTAAGATAATTAAAACGAATGTTCGTTCTAACGAAGATTGTTCAGGTAATAACAGTGAAGTGCCAGTCAAACCCCACATGATACCGCCTAATAGCGCACCTACAGTAAATAAATTTCGCCAGAGCCTAATATTGGCATCTTTATGACTGCGACGGATAAATATTTTATATAAAATCATCCTAGCTGCCGCAACCAAGATAAAGACGGCATACCATGAAAATACCACTGTCTCATCAGTACCAGCAGCGCATAAGAAAATCATTACCATAGTGCTGCAAATAATGGAGGCAATAAATCCAAGGTTGGCTTGAGCATAAATATTCTCCACAAGGGCTATTTCGACCTTGGCATTGATGGTATCTCTAAGAGATAATTTTTGATTCATGTTATGCGGCTCTTTTTGAGTATCTTTATTCTATTATTATACTGCAGTATAGAAGCTTGAAGTGAATAAACAAACATCATGTATTTGTTTTATGTATTATTTATAACCAATATGTATGATATCATGGCGAATCGTTGTTATGTTAAAATTAACATATATTAACACTATGATTTTATGGAAATCTTTATGCGGATAGTGCAAATTAGCGACACTCATTTATATGCTGACAAACAAGAAGAGCTGCTTGGCGTGAAGACTTTTGAAAGTTTTCTTGCCGTCGTTAATTTATTGAAAGCGGATAAAAATAAACCTGATATGATTATTTTAACAGGCGATATATCCCAGGATAATTCAGAACAAGCTTATCGTCATGTAGCGGACATATTAAAAGAATTTAAGGTCCCTGTTTATTTTGTCTTGGGCAATCACGATGATTCCGATGTTATAAAACGCTTGTTTCCCCTTGATAATATTTCAGACCTGAAAAATATTATTGTTGATCGTTGGAACCTTATATTGCTAGATTCACAATTGCCTGGCTATGTTAAAGGTCATTTAGATAAGTCCCAACTTGATTATATGCAAACATGTTTGGAAAAATATCCCGATCATCACGCAATCGTGATGTTTCATCATCAGCCTATTCCAGTGGGTTCTGCTTGGTTAGATCAATATATCCTGACGAATGCAGATGAATTTTGGCGGCTTATAAAAAAATGCCCGCAATTAAAAACCATATTTTTTGGCCATGTTCATCAGGTGCATGAAAGCCAAAAACAAGGTGTAAAATGTTATTCTGCACCATCCACATGTATTCAATTTATGAGAAATAAAGATGATTTTTCATTAGAAAATTTAAATCCAGGCTATCGATGGATTGAATTGTCCCAAGATGGTGAGTTAAAAACAGGTGTTTGTAGGGTTCCACATTATATTGGAACGTTTCAAGCGGATGCAAAAGGTTATAAATAGTGATTCAAAGTCTCCTTCCCATTCATGAAATGATACAATCGTATCTTGACAACGTTTATGCATCTTTTGCTAACGATATTAAAAAAACGTTGCATTTTAAAGGTAATGAAATTTACGGCGAAATTCTTTATTACAGTGCCATTAAACTCATTCAGGACTTAAGTATTACAGCAAAGGACCATTTTTTAGATATAGGTTCAGGGTTGGGTAAGTTAGCATGTTATGTGTATTTCGCAAGTGAGGCGGCCTCTGTTACCGGCATCGAAATTAATTCTGCAAGACATGCTATTGCCATACAAATTAAACAATTGATCCAAACACAATTACCTCGCATGTTTGAAAATAGGGAATTCTCATTAATAGAAGGAGATTTTCTAGTATCATCATTTGAAAAAGCTACCATTGTTTATCTGTGTTCAACCATTTTTTCATATGAATTGCTAGAAAAAATAGGATTAACATTAAACAAAATGCCAAATGTGATTAAAATTGCAAGTTTTAGAAAGCTTCCCTATTTATCGAATTTCAGATGCATTAAAAGAACGTTAATTCATTGCAGTTGGGAACGGGTTAGTTGTTATATTTATGAGAGAAAAAAATAATGGATAATATTGCATATTTGGCAGCAGAAATTCCAAAATATATTCATACGTATAAACGCTTTAGTTATGCATTGACTTATAATTTATTAAAATTAAAGCGTTTTGCTGTGCTTACTATCATGGCATTTAGTTTTCAGTATTTATGTATTTATCATTTACAATCATTCTATCCGGTATATCCCATATATCCAGCTATGGGAATTGCTTTTGCAGTGATTTCAATTCTGGGTGAAAATGCGATTTTAGGGCTATTAGGCGGTGCAGTATGCGCCTATTATTTAAAAGGCTTTAATGCCTCATCGATTATTCTTTATTCCATGGCTGACATTGTCTGTGCTTGTTTGGGGGCATATTTATGCCGTCCTATTTTTGCATCAGATATTCCAAAGCATATCACGTTGACTTTATGGGTGCGATTTTTATTAATGAGTGCTTTGGTCAGTGGTTTATCGGGCTTGTTAAGATTGAGCGCACTTCTCATGCAAGAGCAAACATTACCAGCATTAATGGCGATATTTTATATTTATATGGATTTATGGCTGGCCGATTTAAATGCGATTATTATTTTCTACACTTTTTTAACAACGTGGTTATCGATTTACATGAGTAGGGAAAAAGTTTCAAATAAACGCATAAGTTGGTATCACATTGCAGCTTTTATTTTATATATAACTGTTTGTATTTTGATGATGAAAAAAACGGCGCTTATTTATGTACTATGTGCCGGCATGGTGATGACGATGTTTTTTGCTTATGTACATGGCATAGTGATTGCAACGTTATTAATGTATGTGATGAGCATGCTTTATTTAAGTTATTTTGTGGGACATCAAATAGAATTTTTAAAATGGTTAGGGTTCCGTGGGTATACTCTAGTACCGGTATTGTTGTTTGGGTTCACTTGCAGTGCAATAGTCATTGCAAATGCGAGCGATTAGTTTTTATCTCCTTCCCTCCAATTTGCTTTTTAAATTGGAGGGAAGGGTTAGGGTTGGGACTGTAGGATCGACGCATAATTTGAGAAGAAAGTCCCTCTCCCCTCCAACGCGCTT
>CAYVRW010000123.1:0-5249 GCA_964453575.1 uncultured Coxiellaceae bacterium
CATTATTAGGTCGTATTCCCTCTGCAGTAGGTTATCAACCTACGTTGGCGGAAGAAATGGGTGCATTACAAGAACGTATTACTTCAACTAAAACAGGTTCTATCACTTCTGTTCAAGCCGTGTATGTCCCTGCAGACGATTTAACCGCTCCATCGCCTGCTACAACGTTTGCGCATTTAGATGCAACAGTCGTGTTATCAAGACAAATTGCCGAATTATGTATTTATCCCGCCATTGATCCACTTGATTCAACCAGTCGTCAGCTAGATCCTTTGGTCGTAGGACAAGAACATTATGATGTCGCTTTGTCAGTACAACGTACGTTGCAACGTTATAAAGAATTAAAAGATATTATTGCGATTTTAGGTATGGATGAATTATCCGAAGATGATAGATTGACTGTGTCACGTGCCAGAAAAGTACAAAAATTCTTGTCACAGCCATTCTTTGTCGCGGAAATCTTTACTGGCGTCACAGGGCGTTATGTGTCAACAAAAGATACCATTCGTGCCTTTAAAGGTATTGTTGATGGTGAGTATGATCATTTGCCAGAACAAGCTTTTTATATGGTTGGAACGATTGAAGAAGCCATTGAGAAAGCAAAGACACTTTAATTGGGATACGATGAATAATGACAGCAACCTTACGTCTTGATATTGTAAGCGCAGAAAAAGAAATTTTTTCGGGTGAAGTCGCCATGGTATTTGCAACAGGTGATCTTGGTGAATTAGGTATAGCGCCTGGACACACTCCATTAGTGACTTCTCTTAAGCCCGGGAACATTCGCGCTCTTTTGCTCAATCAGGAAGAAGAAATTTTTTATGTTAAAGGTGGAATGCTAGAAGTTCAGCCCTTTATCGTGACTGTTTTAGCTGATACTGTAGTACGTGCTAAAGATATTGATGAAGCAGCTGCTCTTGAAGCGAAAGCTAAAGCAGAACAGGTTTTGTCTGAAAAGGGTACGGAAGTAGATTTTGCAAGGGCATCATCAGAGCTCGCTGAGGCTATTGCACAGATTCGTGCGGTGCAAAAGCTTAAAAAGCAGTTGATGAAATAATCAAAAAGTACCCCCTTCGAAGAAGGGGGTCGATGCGATAGCATCGGGGGGATTTTTCTACGCTAATAAAAAGGAATCACTCATGATCAGGGAAGTAAGCCACAAACTTAAAAAGCGTACCGCCTTAGATGGTCTTTTTCGTTATGCTGAGTTTCTTAATTTCGGTGAAATTCATATCAAGTTTGATACAGTTACTCATCTCAAAGCCATTATTGCCGTCCATAATTTAAAACGCGGCCCTGCCATAGGCGGCTGTAGAATGGTTCGTTACCATAGTTCTGATGCAGCATTAGAAGATGCCATGCGTCTTGCTTACGGCATGAGTTTTAAATCAGCCATGAGTAATCTTCCACACGGGGGTGCCAAAGCGGTGTTAATGGCTCCCAAGGTTATTAAAGATAGAAAAGCCTATTTGTATTCTTTCGCAGAGTTTGTTGACAGTTTAGGCGGCAGTTACGTAACCGCAGTCGATAGCGGAACCTCCATGGAAGATATGGACATCATTGCAGAACGCACGCCTTTTGTAACCACAACGACCAAATTCGGTGACTTAGGCAATCCTTCATTACACACCGCAACAGGTGTTAGACGTAGCATTGAAGCAGCGGTTAAATTTAAATTAAATAGAGACAGTTTAGAAGGTATTCATGTCGCCATTCAAGGCGCAGGGCACGTAGGTTTTTCATTAGCAAATGAATTACATGCTCGCGGCGCTAAACTTACCATGGCCGATGTGAATCAAGAATCATTAGCACGCTGTGTAGAAGAATTTAATGTCGCAGTCTGTGAACCTGATATGATTTACGGTATTGATGCCGATGTTTTTGCACCTTGTGCATTAGGCGCTGTTTTAAATACCAAAACTATACATCAATTAAAAGCAAGCATGGTCGTCGGTTCTGCCAATAATCAATTAGCCCATCACCATCATGCCGATTTAATGCAAGACCGCGGCATTTTATACGCCCCTGATTTTGTAGTAAATGCCGGCGGTCTTATCTATGCAGCCGCCATGTATGATCACGATAATTTTGATAAAGCGCAACAACAAGTTTTTCATATTTATGACACTATCATGGATGTCTTTTCGCGTTCTATCAAAGAAAATCGCACCACACTTGATATTGCAGAAGCTATTGCGTTGGCGAGGTTGCGATAAGATTAACCTCATGAGTTTTAATATCTCGCGATATTCTAAACCGGATTATCATTGAAAATGCTTGCCTTAGAAAGAGTTTTCAATGATAATCTGGTTTATAATATACACTAAAAAGGAAAAATAACTATAATTTATACAATGACGAGGAAAAATGAATGCTTCAAAATGAAATAAAAAATAATCTATCATTATCTATATTTTCAAAACTTCTTATTCATAAAAGATGTTTTACCCATAATTGTAGATTTATCTCCTAAACATGTGCTTCCAACAAATTCGATAGATTCTGTCAAACCACGTCAAAGGAAATAATATGCCTCATAAAATTATCAAAGGTAGTGAAGCAAGAGCTGCCGTCGAAGATTTTTTAAAGAATGAAGAAGACCGCACGACTAAAATAGAAACATTAAGCTTAGAGGAAGTCAACGTTTATATTAAAACTGTTCAAATTATGCAAAATGAGCTTGAAGATATAATTAATACTTGTGCAAAATTTCACACTATGCAGAAGGAGGACGAGAAAGCGAAATCAGTCACCTATATGGGGTATAGATTTTCATGTGATTGGAATCTTATGCCTAATGGATATTATCGCAAGGAGCTTGATATTGATCCACAAATGCCTTTTAAAAAATTAGCTAATCTATTAATGGAATTAGAACAACAAAGAGATCATTTAATTCAACTGAATTTATCAAAAAATAAACTTCAAGAGAAAATCAATCGAAAAGTTTCAACTACAGGAGAGTACAAACCCAAAGAAGAACAGGAAATAGAATCGGTGATGTCAGATGCCCAGGATCAATTCGCTTTGCAGGCAATTGATTCATATCATGCTTTAGTCACTCAAACCAGAGGAGTATTTGATAAACTTAAGACATTAAAAAATCAGGATGCTTTGTTAGAAAATACACTTTCTCAAAATGAAAAATTACAAAAAGATCAACAATTATTACAATCGCAGCTTGATGCGTTAACAAGAGAAAGCAAACAAAATAATGAAACTATTGCTAATGCGCAACGTCAAATAGCAGAACAGCAAACTGAATTGGCTCATTTAAGACAGGAAGAACCTTTAGCTCAACAAATTAAACGTAGCGATTTAATTGATTTATTAAATTCATTCAGTTATACATCAGGGTTTGGTTTATTTAATTGTAATGAGGCGACCATTGATCAGCTAATAAAACTATCGAAGGCAAACAAAAATTTTGTATCTGATGCTGAAATTAAAAATTGTATAAAAGATAAGGATGATCTTGAAATGTTTAACCACCCTTATGCACATCCATGTAAAAGCAAAATAGAAATGATGATCCGAGATTTGGCACTTCTTTTTCGTCAACCACAGGTTGAGTCTGAATACAAACCTTAATTTGGTTTTAACACATTGAACGATTTCACAGCAGAATATTCGACATTTAAAATTGACAGCATAAAACAAAGCATTGTAAATTTTTGTTACAATGCCTATAGTGGACTAAGTAGGTTTCCACTATAAATAAGGACAACTTGACAATGCAAAAAAAAGCACAACAAGACGAAAGCAAAGATAATAGGACCGTATCCATATTTTCAAAACTTCCTGCCGATTTAATTAGTAAAAGTATCAATGATTTTCAAAACACATCTGAAACAGTTCATTTATCGCAGGCCAACCATTTTTTTAATCATATTTTAGCAAAAGAATTGAAAAAGCAAAAAGAACAAAGAAAAAAAGAATTTTATGAAGCCATTTCCATGGAAAACCTTTTTATAGAAGGCCAGAAAATTAATTGCATTTATCGGCTTATCGAAAAATATACCAATAAAAAATGTGCGCAGCATGATCAATATTCTTCTGCAGAAGATGATGATAAATATACTAAAATGATACTTGCTCATGCTTTTGATTTGGATAAAAAAAATAAAAAAGCGAGTCAGTTGGGAAGGTATAGATTAAATAAATATGATGAGAAGGTCTATCATTATCCTTGTTTGGATATAACCTCTCCTCCAGAATGTTTGGAAGTGATAGCTTTAGAGCTATTGCGGACAGAAGTGGAAGATTTAGCCGAAACTTTTAACCGTTATTATCCTAATATTAATGCGAAATGGTCTTACAATGATTTTTCCCAGAGCGGCGATATTTCTTTTGACCTTAACAGTTTCTTAAAAGATGTTTTACCTGTGATTTTAGGTTTGTCTCCTAAACCACTCCTTTTTAAACAAGGATCAATCAACAATGAAACAAAAAGCACAACAAAACGAAATTAAGGATAATAAAATTTTATCATTATTTTCAAAAATTCCTACTGATTTAATTAATAAAAGCATCAACGATTTTCAAAAAATATCAGAAACAATTAATTTATCGCAAACCAATCATTTTTTTAATCATACTTTAGCAAAAGCATTAAGAAAGAAAAAAGAAGCAAGAAAAAAAGAGTTTTATGAAGCCATTGTCTTTGAAAATCTTTTTAAAACGGTTAAGCAAATGCATCTATTGAAAGTTGAAGCACAGAAAGCATATTGCGTTCTTAAGCTTATCGAAAAATTTTTAAATAAGAAATATTCGCCATTTTCGCGGGATGGTAAACATTATTTTCAACATGATGAATATACTAAAGTGATACTTGCTCATGCTTATGATTTAGATAAAAAAAATAAAAGAGCTAGTCAATTGGGAGAATATGTTGAATTTGATGGTGGTGAATACGTCCAATATTATCCTTACTTGTATATTACACAAAGCTCCCCTGGTCAGGAACGGTTGTCATTGGAAGGTTTAAACTTATCTAAGAAAGAAATTGAAAATTTAGCCGAAACATATCGCCGCTACTATCCTAATCTTAGTGTGGACTATCGCTTGCGGGATAATGATTATGATATTTCTTTCGACTTTAATAATTTCTTAAAAGATGTTTTACCCGTGATTTTAGGTTTGTCTCCTAAACCTGCGCTTCTTCCAGCTTGTTCAGGTTCTGTTAAACCATAACCCAGCCGTCGTCCCGCGGCTTGTTGTCCGCGGGTTGCAGAATGATATAGGAACAG
>CAYVRW010000124.1:0-5168 GCA_964453575.1 uncultured Coxiellaceae bacterium
GACGTGCCCACCATCTGGTGCAACCATGAGATGGTGGGCACGTCGCTGCACTCCTTTGCCCACCCTACTTCATAATATATAACACTGCTTCTTGAAGCTGCTCATCACTGCATTCAAAACACCCGCCTCTTGCAGGCATGGCCCCATTACCTTGAATAGTGAGATGAAGTAACGTTTTCATGCCAAGTTTACGATACATGTCCCAGCGTTTTTTATCATTGATACGTGGCGCATTTACATCAATCATGGGTTTCGCCGAATGGCAATAGGTACAAAATTCATTGAATATCTTGCGCCCAGCGTCTTTATCACCCTGGAGTTGTTTAACAAAACTCGTGGGTGAATGAACTGGCACCAAATCATCTTGCGATGAATGCTTATAAAGCGAAAACATTAAACCGCTGATACCGCTCAGTATCAGCAATAAGATTATTGTGATTTGTAGCTTCATGCTATCGGATTTTTCTTTTCTTTAATGTTTTTTTTTCCATAAAGGCGATTATGAATAATCTTCAAAAGGGATTGTTCGGTATTAGGGCCTATGATTTTACGCACCACTACACCCTCTGGATTGATCACAAAAGTGGTAGGCAAGGCAACGATTTCGCTTAATCTCCATGCCTGGGCGGGGTCTTCTTGTAACACAGGAAACAAAATACCTGATTTTTTTATTGCCCGCCGTAACGAAGGACCAGGCAAATTATCGTAATTCACCCCAATGATCATAATGTTACTGTCTTGATTATTTTTATAGAAATTATTGAGCTCAGGTATTTCTTCTATGCAACTGTCACACCAATCAGCCCAATAATTCACAATAATCCATTTATTTTTAAACTCTGATGCGGGCAAAAAACGTCCTGTTGCATCATGGAATGAAAAACCCACATAGCTATAACACGACAATACCAAAGCTATCACAAAACACACTATTTTACGGTAAGACATCCCTGCCTCCTTAACTTTAAAAATTTTAAGTTGCTAAAATCGTTTTATAATCCTGAACCAATCGATCAACTTTAGGTGGAAAAGATAAATAAGCCTGCACTTGCCCTCTAGGATTAATGACCAATATTTCTGCCGAGTGATTTATCATATACTGATCGTTGGATTGATCTTCTGCTGGTATTTTAACAGCAGTAATATGTAACTGTTTTTCAAGTGCTTCAGTTTCTTTAAGATCAGCCCTAAGCCCGATAAAATCACGGTTAACCGCATTAATGTAGTCATTCATTTTAACCATAGAATCTCTTTCAGGATCCACCGTCACCAAGACAATTTGCGGTAATTGATTGGCGGGTAATTCCGTTTGCAATTTCTTGTACATTTTATTTAGTTCAGACATCGTTGTTGGACAAACATAACCGCAGTTCGTAAACCCAAAAAACATTATGGTCCAATGATCCAACAAATTATTTTTAGAAAACTGTCGGCCTTTATGATCAGTTAATTGAAAATCTTGTATGGTTTTTGACTCTGTCAAATATACGCCATTAATTTTTACTTCTTTAGGAATGTAAGTTTCAGGTTCAGGCTTTTTATCAAATACACCCCAATAGACGACCAAAAAACTCATTGCCGCTATCAATGCTGTGGTAATAATAATTTTTTTCATAAATACTCCCCGGCATAACCGATATAATGATCTACTAATAGTAAAATAAATAATAAACCCAAATAATGAATAGAATATTTAAAGGTATTCAATGCCTGTTTACTATCATCCGAATAATAAAGCCGCACTACATGATATAAAAATAAGGCATCCAATAGTAACACACCTATTAAATAAACCATGCCAGACATATTAATAATATAAGGCAATAACGAAATGCATGTTAATAAAACCGTATAAAGTAAAATACTAAGCTTAGTAAAAGCAACCCCATGGGTATTAGGCAGCATCGGAATTTTCGCCTTGGCATAATCTTCTAATCGATAAATAGCAAGCGCCCAAAAATGCGGCGGCGTCCACACAAAAATAATTAATACCAGTATTAAAGCCTGCGGGCCCACCGTCCCAGTCACTGCCGTCCAACCTAATAAAGGCGGCACAGCACCCGCAATACCGCCAATGACAATATTTTGCGGAGTAGCATGTTTTAAATATAACGTATAACAAACGGCATAACCAATCAGGGACAAAAACGTTAATATGGCAGTGATGACATTAATATACATCAATAAAATCAGCATCCCTGACACGCAAAGCAATCCAGCAAAATATAAGCTTTGTTTAGTCGAGATTTTACCTTTGGCAATAGGCCTATGCTGGGTGCGATGCATCAATTTATCGATATGTTGATCGGCAACATGATTTAACACCGCTGCAGCTCCAGCTACTAAAGCAATACCGCTATTTCCCAAAATCATAGGTATAACAGGAAAAGATGCCGACGGAGCAAGACACATACCCACCATGGCTGTCAAAATCATAAGCAATACAACCCGGGGTTTGCATAATGTTATGTAATCACGAACTTGACTCATGAAGCATGTACCTTTCCTGCAAAAAGCTTAAATACGAATGTCATCATAGAAAGCAATAATACTACAGCTAACAAATTATGGCCAATTGCCGTCAGTAACGGAAGCTTATAAATGATATTGATCATGCCTAGGCAAAGCTGTATAAATAAAACGCACCATATCAGGTATATGGATTTAAGCAACAAAGGTTCAGTCTTTAAATTTTTCATAAAAAAGATGGTAAATACCAGAAAATAAAGCGTGACCATAAGCGCCCCTAAACGATGCATCATTTGTATGGTCTGCCTCGCTTGCTCTGACAAAACGCCGCCTTCATAATTAATGCCTACAGGAGAAAAAATAGTAAAGGCTTCTTTAAAGTTCATTGTCAAAGCATGGGTATTTGAGCAAAAGGGAAAATCTGGACAGCTAAATGAAGCATAATGAGTGCTAGTCCACGCGCCTAATAAGATTTGTAAAAAAATAAGAATTAAGCCAATGACAGCGCCGATTTTCATTGTCATAGGCGAATGCAGCTTTGGTCTCTCGTTATTATTTAAATAAACCAACCAAAGCACGGTTAGTATTAAAAAACCGCCTATTAAATGCTGGGTAACGACAATAGGCAATAGTTTATAGGTAACAGTCCATTGACCTAATATAATTTGATAAATTAACAATCCCAACATACTACAAGCTAAAATAATGTTGCCGCGAGTACGTGCTTTGCTAAAAATTAAGTAGACAATCACAAGTATCATCAGGCCTAATCCACCGGCAAAATATCGATGTACCATTTCGGCCCATGCTTTAAAGACATTGATGGTTGAATTCGGTTCATTCGAAAACGGTGCAATGAAATGACCATAACATCCAGGCCAATCAGGGCAGCCTAAGCCTGCATCCATTAACCGGGTAAAAGCCCCAAGACCAATCACTGTCAAGGCAAATAAGCATGCTAGCAGCGCGGCAATGCTAAGATATTTGCGACTAGCCAACCTGGGAGACCTCTAACACATGTTTCAAATCCTTTAAAATGTTCATAGGATTCGATGTATCCGTATAATACATAAATACATTTCCCGTGGGATCTACGAGATAAACTTTATTTTCGATAGAAAAACCTTGTTTTGACTCGTCTACTTTAGATCCACTAAGTGATACTTCTTTCACATTAACTCGTTCACTGTATTTACCTAAGGCGGTTTTTATTTGACTCAAGGTTTGATCAATATTTTCACAATCTGCATCACATTTGTCTTTAGATACGTGAACTATTTGCCATTTTTTTGAGGCATCCGTTTGCCAAAGATTTTTAACATCCATGGGCGGGTTGATTAAAACGCCATGATTTTTGGTTTTTAGATTAAAATGTTCATGATAATAATATAAGAACATACTTAACATAATAGGAATAAAAAATGAAAGTATTAAACATATTAATGTTGTATATTTTTTGATCGTCATCGCTCTACTCTCTGCATACAAAAACATAAATAACCTACCAAAACCATGATAGCTAATGCAATCCATTGAATAGCATAGATAAAATGTCGTTCCGGCGGTGTTATAGAAATCACCTCATCTCGTACAAAACCATAGGGTTCGCGTGGATCTAAACGTAACATGAAAGGATAAAAATCATGCTTAGTCAATCGACTCAACTCGTTTATATCAATTTTTTGCATAACCCAAGGTTTTGATTCAGCATCCAGGATATTTTTTCCTAATATCACGGGGTGCTCATTCAATAATTTAATATATCCTAAAAGCGGTAGTTTACCAGAAATTGGAGGCAAAAAGGGTAAAGTTTTATCGCCCTTTTTGGGCACCCACCCTCTATCCACTAACAGCCAATGAGGGTTGCCTTTGATTTGCAGAGGGGTTATGACTTCAAAACCCGGTTTTCCCTTATGCATGCGATTTTGCATCAATAGGGTAAAAGCACTCATCCATTCGCCTTGAACAGCAACGGGTTGAAATTGAAGATCTTTTATGTTTCCTGATAAAAATTCAAAAGGTTTAGGCAACTCATGCAGTCGTTTTTGATAGGTTTGAAGTAATTGTTTTTTCTCCTCATAACGATGAAACTGCCAAACACTTAACGAACAAAAAAGTATTATTATCACGCCGCACAACATCGAAAATAGGTGATTCTTTTTTTTCATCATGATGAACCTGAGTGATGTAGATGGGTATCAAACAACGTATAGGCAAGCACAACTTCTTTAATGTCTTTCGCAATCTCCGGTTCTATAAAAAAATAGACCGGCATATCTGCTTTCTGCCCTTTAAAAAAATACTGTTGGGTGAAACAAAAACATTCGGTTTTTTTCAAAAAACGCGCGGCTTCGGTAGGTGTGATGCTTGGAATGGCCTGTACTGTTATCTCTTTGCCTGTTAAGTTTTCAGCATGAAAATAAATTAATTTTCGCTCACCGGGATGTATGGTGATGTGAGACTGCAAAGGAATAAAAGTAAATTTTAAATTTTCATTAAGATTAGTAATAAAATCAACTTTAATAGTCCTCGAATAATCAATCACCGTGGCTTCATCCTTGCTTGCCAGTGATATTCTGCCTTCTTTTTTTCAAATTAATTGATACAATGTCACCATCATGTAGGAGACACCAAACATAAATAGTATGCCGCAGATTAAAAAAATAACTACGCGTTTGTGGCTTACAGGTACTTGGTGG
>CAYVRW010000125.1:0-5100 GCA_964453575.1 uncultured Coxiellaceae bacterium
TGAATGAGTCACTAGAAATGGAGAGAGGAATAGTTAATTTAAAGTGGCGGCTGGTCGCAGATTCCGTACCTTGGGGCGACTAAGTGGTACCCTTGGGCCTTTCTTCTCGGGTCATGCTTTAGCTTGCGAGGTGGACAGATATTTATCGAGAGTCGGATAATAAATTTTTATCATTACCCATAAAATCAGAGCAACGATTTTGGTTTATCCAATGAAAATCTTTGACGCCAACATGATATTGACCCGTTGGTGTTGAGAAATAATTTTTACTAACTAATTTACTGTGTCCTTTCAGCAGAGCTGCGCTACATAAAAAAGACATCGATTTTAGGCTTTAATATATTCTATTTTTTTCGGTAAAGTCGTGCAGATCTGTCGAAATGAATCCTTCAGCATATCATTACGACGAAACGATCCACTAACGACAATTCCCACTTCTCATCTTAAAAGAGTATTTATCTAGTTACTCAGATGAAACGTTTACCTATTTTTTCAACAACAAATTGTGTTGCAACACCTGCGCTAATTGATGCTGCGGCTGCTGCGATCCCACGGTCTACAGCACCTTTACAAAAAATTCCATATTGCAAAAGAGAGCTGCATTTTTTTAAACTATTGCCTGCTCGTACCGATTCAGTTGAAATGATAGAACTTGTTTTATCTATCAGCCTTGTTAATAAAGCAAGACCTCCATTGAGCATCGCAACTTGCCCTGTTTCTATGACAGAACAATATATTGCATTTACACATGAAGTGAAATCCTCTATTTTTTCGGATTGTTGAGCTAATGAGATCACAAAAATTCCACCATAGTAGGCTGCTTGACTCACTGTATCAGCTTTACTTCTTGAGAAATTATTTTTCTTCTCTAATATCTCTCCTAATAATCGAGTACTACCACGTAGCAAACCATGCATTGCTCCAGCTTTCGCTGATTGGAGCAGATTTTCTTGGAGAGTTGGCGTTGGCAATGCTAATGCGCGGGAACGTTCTGCTTTATCTATTTCATATTGTTTAATAGCTTCTTCACGCGCTATTCTTCTAGCATTTCTTAAATGCTCACATCGTTCATAATTCTGAGCAACATTAATTTTAGGATCATGATTTGGCTGAGGTTGGATTTGATATTCTTCATTTATCTCTAACCATTCGCTCATTTTATATGGGAATGCGTACAGCGCACTTGATTCCAAATCAATACCTGTTATTAATGAAGCTCGATGTAATGCTTCTCTTAAAACACCATAAGGGTGGTAATCATAATATAAGTTGATAGCCCCAGGTCTCACATCATAACTTCGTAATTCACATGACTTATAGTCAATATATCCCCTTGGTCGATACCTTTGCGATGATTGAATGAGTTCTTTTAAAATATTTTTTAAAGTTGCTTCAAATATATCAGCTACAGATGCAGCTTCTAGCCGTGTACCATGCAGATAGTTTTCATAATGAGTGCCGAATACAGATTTAAGAGCGTTAATTTCCGTTTTTTCTTCATGGGAAGTTAAGCTCTTTTTAAAAAATTGGCTCCAAAGCTGAGCTGCTTCTTCAATTTGCTCGTCTATACTACCAGGCATGGTTTTACTCCAGAAATGATAAATTTATAATGCTTTAATTACTTATCCAATAACTGGGCAAACTTCAGGATGAGCAGCGGATGTAATACATGCATATGTTGTTCTATCTGCAGCCAGCACAAAATGCGGATTAGATGCAGGATTGAAACTAAATGTTCCTATACCCCACAACATAATACGTGATTCATGACCCTGATTATCAATAGGTTTGATATATTGACATACGACTTGATGATTATTTGGGTAATCTGTATGTAAAACAGCAAGAGGGTCTACTTGTTCTTTATCAGTTTCGCCCGGTACATTCCAATCGATAGACCATTGAGAAGCATATGCATTATCTAAAACCCATTTCTGTTTTGACCATGAAAAAGTGATAGCATTGGCTGGGGGGCATTGTACAGATTGCGTAGCTTGTGCTGAAAGAACGGTTCCTAGCAAGCTCAAGCTAACTAATAAGAGTATTTTTTTCATTTGTAAAATTCCTAGCATATATATTAGACTAAGAAGGATGTTTCTCGCGAAACAAATACGATTAAAATTCTTTTATCGACGAGGTCTTAAAACAGATTCAGGTTCATCGTTAATGGTTATGACACCAAAACTAGATTCTTCATGAAGACTCTTAAGAATCGTTGAGAAATTTTCTGGAAGTTGTTTTTGACCGGCAAATTTTTTAGCTAACTCGAAGTTCATTACATCATGCAAATCATGACTATCCGAAAAAACAACAGCAGATTCATCTCCCTTATAGTATATTGAATACATACTACCTTCACCCCTTGTTAATTCGTATATTCTTTCCTTTCGTGATTCTTCATTACCACCTTTAATCAAATAAACCTTTTCCGGTTCAAAAGGTGTGTTTTCACAATCAGAACGTTTCCAAGGCGGAATTTGATTACTACTAGCACTGTCCAAATCATGGATGCTTTTACTCAACCCCATTCTTTTTTCATTGAAAAATAAGAGGCCTCCAGCAAGAGTTGCTCCAATAACTTTAGTAGGAGTTATTGTTGGAAGATGTACGAGTCGAGATTGTTTAAGATTTGCGCTTAAGGCGGCGAGTTTTTTAAATCGATTAAGCATAATTCACCTCGTTTATATGAGTTTATTTCGGGGAGATTATGCTGGTGAAAAAACTAATAGTCAAATTTATTCCGGCACATTGACCAACGAGAATTAATTTGCATTTGCCCCATGTCATATGTCCCATTTTTATTTCGGCCAATAGTTCTATTTGCACCACGCTCAATGCTAAGCACAGAAACAATTAGGCCGGCCGTGATCTTGAATTCTATCGCAGCATGGTAATGCAACTGACAGGAATGTCATTAATATAATTATCGATGATTAATTTTTCACCTCAATTATCTATGAGATAACCCTTAAATATTGGCTATATTTTATTATTATTGTGCGGTTTTTTTAAGATTAATGTTTATAACTCAAAAGAACAGCATTTATACTGCACATAATAACAGACTAAACATAATTGTTAACGGCTGCATAAATCCGCGCATAAATGGCGAATAATTAAAATTAAAAATATATGTGTTTCAAAGGAAAGCGCGCAAGTCGCAGCGCATCACGCGCCTGTTAAGTATAAAATTACCGGATCAATTTTCATTTGGATCGTTTTTAACGTTTTAATGTAAGACATCTTTCTAGTTCATGTATTGCTTTTTGCGATGCTTCCTTACACACATCATCCTGATGTTTAAGGCCAAAATCGCTTTCATCAATTTCTTCTCCATGCAGTGCGTAAGGCTTTCCAAGCGAGTTTGTGCCTTTTCTACATCGTTCATTTGCTATCATTTGAAATATGCTCGCTTGAAGTAGGCATGATTTTTGTTTTTTTTCAAACTTATTTAAAATTTTCTTATTTTCAGATCTTTTTATTTTTTCCAACCTTTCAGCTTCTTGTAACGTTTCTAAATCATACCTTGTATTGCTCATTTTTTTTTATTTCCTTATAAGTTGTGTATCTAAGTTTAGCCTATCACTTTTGGGTGGCAGTTAATTTTTTGTGCTAACACCAGCTCAGATAAAACGAACCTCTGTTTTTTGTCATGCAACATAACATAGGTGTATCTGAAACCGGCGTTAATAATATAACACGCAATGAAATTATGAAATCATTCAGTGTAGTGTTAAATTAAAAATCTCCGTACTCTTTTTTATCTTTCGTATATCGTCTCAATTGAATAAAATAATGATTTTCTAATTCTACTGCCAACTCACTTAAAAAATTAGTCAAATGATAAACTGCTTCATCGGATATTTTTTCAAGCAGAAGATCGATTAATTTAGTGTCTAATAGGACTTACGCATTGACAGCTCAAAATTAAGTTGTTCCAGCGAATCATAATCAGCTTTCCATTACGTAGTCCTTCAAATAATTATCTGAAAGACTTATAATCATGCCCCAATAAAATGAGGAGATGGACGTGGCAAATAATAGAGCTATCAAAAATACCGCTTATTCACAAGATTTTTACTTGCATCTATATCGCCATGATCCAGATTTTCAAACAGTACGAAAAGGCTACTGTTTGGGTGTGTCAACCGCAGATATAATCAACTTCCTTCATAAGAAGGATAAACCTTATCCTTTGTCAAACTTTAAAGATGCTAAAGAGGCTGCTCGTGATTCGGTTACTCTGAATCATGATGGCGATATTGCTAAAGACAAAATAATAAAATCGGGTAACGTTCTCACACTTAAAGAAAATATATCATCATATAGGCCATCAAAAGAAGAAATCTCAAAATTCATTTCTGATGAGTTTAAACAGTGTCAAGATTTATCTATCAAAAATCGTGCGGTACTTGGCGAATATGCGCGATGTGCTAAAATAATGTTTGTACATTTTAATCACCTTTCTCAGCACGCTATTTCATTAAAAATAACAGGTAATCATTGTATATATGCAGATTCTAATTCTTTGCCTTCTGCTCATGGTCAATGGGAAGGCGATTGTGACATCGTATCTGAATATGCTGCCACATCCTTTTTAACAATGTATGGTCATAGACAACCTCGAGCACTGCAAACATACACTTTTGTTAAACAACCAGAGAAAACAGTTGAGTTTCACCCTTGGTTTTGAAAAAAATCCCAGATGCAATCAGATCGAGCGCTTCAAAGGAACTACTGAACTAAATCGCGCATTGCTTTTCATGAGGTTAATATAGACTGGGAAAGATCTTATAATTTATAAATCGTTCATGGTCAAGCGCCATCAGTCATCAGGTTGTTTTTAATTAATCGATGAGTAACTTGGAGGAAACGAGTGTCAAGTACTAACATGTAACAACATACTACTATTTAAAAGTTGAATTAAATTTTCATGATGCTTTGCCATGACATCATCTTTTTGAATACGCATTTTAAATCGTTTAATTATCATGCCTATACTGTCCGGTTGCAATTGAGTAACATATTCATATGTTGGGTGTTAGCGGCCTGTTGCCTAAACGTCTTTTATATTTAAACATACATCAAAACGTGGATATT
>CAYVRW010000126.1:0-5098 GCA_964453575.1 uncultured Coxiellaceae bacterium
CGTTCGCATTCGATCAGCTTCGTTTGATGGCTTATCGCGTATTGAGGCACATAAACGAATTTATCAGGTTTTAGATGATTTAATTCCTCATAAAATTCATGCGCTTAGTATTATTATTTTTTAAAAAAATCTTCCTCTCTCCAACATGTAACTCATTGATTATTCATAACATTTGACATGAATAATAATTATACAGTATAATTAGTACCCAATTTAACTGTAATACGAGCATTAATGTTATGAAATCAGCTACCTTTATAAAGAAACCTGAGCAGATAAGTAATGCTCATAAACAAACCGAAGAAAATAGAAGATTACATGCGGGAGAATTGTATACGAATGATCTTTATCAGTATTTCGAATGTCATACTCACAAAAAAATTACTGAACGCTTAAAAATCCATCCACATGGAAAATCAATGTATGTAATGGATGGAGCTAATCAAATGATATATATTCAAAAAGAAGAAGGTGTCCAAAAAGCACTGAGATATAGAGAATTGGCTGGAAAAATAAACAACGATATCAAGTATTCTTATAGCATTGATGTTCCTTCAAATAAACGCCAAAAACAACAAACCCAACCAAATATGACAGGAGAAACTACTGATTTAAATGAATTATTAACTCATTTTTTAAATAAAAAAGATACTTCTTTTCCTACCTATGTACAAACTGTTAAAGATCCAAAACTTTTACAAGAATGTTTAGATAATTGTTTAGCCATGATGTTTAAAATGGAATTTACCGCTAATATGGCGGAAGCGGCAAGAATACTGACGACTAAAATTATATCATTGCGAAATGCGCAAGAATTATCTGAGGATGCTACATCAGCGTATAGAAGGTTTTGTCTTTACGCGCAGAAGAATCCTTTGGTGATACATCCTATGTCAGAACAGCAACCTTCTGTTCCACAAAACACTCGTAAAATTTAATTGAAGGAAATCCAAATGGATAGTCAAAGACCAGTCGAGGATAAAGAATATTTTAAAGAGTTATTCGGGTTTGATCCAGAAGAAACAGAGCGGTCTAATCCAACGGATGAGGCAGATGATGATATACTTCCTGATGAACTGTTAAATTTCAATGAGGATACTGCTGAGCATCTTCCTTCGTTAACATTATTTCCGAGCTACAAAGATGGTAAAAAGCGTTTTACAGGCAGTAGTGACGAACCTAACCGATTTTGTTTTGTTGATGATAAATCTGATGTTCCTAAAGGTTTAGAAATTTTTGAAATGGATACGGGGAAAGGAAGGACTTCAAAAAGATTAGTTGTTGTACATAATAAAATAACAAAATTTATTCAAACAAAAGGCAGAATAAACACTGTAGAAAAAAAAGCTGAGGAAAAAAGAAAATTACTGGCAGGAGAATGTTATACGGGTGATTTTTTTGATTATTATGAATATGGTACTGACAAAAAAGTTCCTCGATCAAAAATGTATATAGAAGGAAAGAGGAGCAAATACGTAATGGATGGAGCTAATAAAATATATATTCAACGCAAAGACCATGCAACAAATACAATCAAAAATAGAAAAAAGAAACAAGTTTTGGCTGAGGATGAGCCAGTAAAACATCGGGTTTCAAATAAACGCCAAAAGAAAAAAGCCCAATCAACTGATATGACAGCGCAGCAACCACCAGTTACTATGAACTTTGGTAATCAAGATTTTGATGATGATCATCCATTTAAACTTAATTTACAAGAATCACCGCCTAGCATTGAAGATCAATTTCCACCACCCTTAAATTTAGAACCTATCGACTCTTTTAACCCTGTGGCTTCGAAGGATTTAGAAGAGACGGAGAATCTGTTAGGGCTTAGTAACCCTGAGGAAAATAAACCTAATTCAGTAAGTGATGATAAAATAGCTTCTCCATTACCTGATACAACAGAACAAACGAAAGACATTCATCAGGTTTGTTTGGAGCTTTTTAATCATGCATTAGATAGCTCTTCACTGCCTTTTGTTCTCATACTATGGAAACAGCATAAAGTTTTATTGTGTAAAGCCGTTGCATCAATAGACCCAGTAACGCAATTAGACATTTCAATTAAAGTATTCAATCTTTCCTTAGAATTTTTTCATATATATGTTGAAGCTGTTGAACATCATCCGCAAGTTTTAAGTGAATGTTTAACTTTATTAACTAACATGGAACCTTATCCAAATATACTGGCAGTGAGAGAAATGCTAATCAAAAAACTTGGATTATCGCAAGCTTTGCAACAAGGACCAGTCACTAACCATACATCCGTGTATGGAACATTTGGTCTTTACTCACATAATAATTCTTTTGTTCCACATCCTACGTCAGCGCAACAACCTTTTGTTCCACAAAGCTTTTTTAAATAGGAAAATTGATCAATATTTAGCCGTGAGCCGATTACCGCTGTTAATCGGCTCATTTTTCATTGATTTTTGAGCCGATTAAATGATATAATCGGCTCATGAGAACATACAATTGGCAGCAATCCGATTGGCCTAATTTCCGATATGATGTTTCTGGTTTACATGAAACTTTGCTTTCTATTTCCGAAAAAATGGGTCTTATCAGTGGTAAAGTCGCTCATTTATCTGAAAACCTGCAAACTGAAACGATGATAAACCTTATGGTGGAGGAAGCTGTTAAAACCTCTGAAATTGAAGGTGAACATATCAGCCGCATAGATGTTAGGTCATCCATCAAAAATAAACTTGGCTTAAACCCTAAGATGGTTCCGGTGCGTGATAAACGTGCCCAAGGAATTGCAGAATTAATGCTTGATGTACGCAATACCTTTAAAAAACCACTTACCGAAGAAAAATTATTTGATTGGCACTTAATGGTTATGTCAGGTTCATCCAATCCAAATCTTAGAGTGGGTTATTGGAGAACAGACGAAGAACCTATGCAAATCGTGTCAGGGCATCATGGAAAATGGACTGTGCATTATGAAGCACCACCTTCAAATAATGTTCCTAAAGAAATGCAACAATTTATTCATTGGTTTAATGAGACTGCACCCGGAAAGCCAAAAGCAATTCAATTCGCACCGATACGTGCTGCCATTGCGCATTTATATTTCGAAAGTATTCATCCGTTTGAAGATGGTAATGGAAGAATAGGACGGGCTATTGCTGAAAAAGTATTATCCCAAGGATTTGGTTATCCTGTCTTAATAAGTCTGTCTCTTGCTATTGAGGCAAATAAAAAAGCCTATTATGCGGCGTTAAAAATTGCTTCAAGATCCAATGAAATAACTAATTGGCTGCATTATTTTGTAGATTTAATTTTAAGCGCACAAATTGAAGTTGAAAGACAAATTGATTTTATTCTTAAAAAAACTCAATTCTTCGATAAATTCAAAAATGATTTAAATGAACGTGAATTGAAGGTCATTAAGCGTATGCTGCAAGAGGGTGTCCAAGGCTTTGCAGGCGGAATGAGTGCAAAAAAATATATGTCAATCACAGGTGTTTCTAAGGCAACCGCAACCAGAGATTTGCATCATTTGTTTGTCATAAACGCGTTGAAACAGACGGGTAGCGGGCGTAGTGTTAGATATGAACTAAAATTATAATGTACGCATTAAGTTACATCAAAAACTAAACTCGCGAGACTATAAATGCACATGTCAATATAACACAACTCATGGATTGGCTGTGAAGTAGTATGTATTGATTATATTTAGCAAGTTACGTAAACTACGCTCTAAAATCACAGCGAGAATATAATCGTTAATCGACTATAACCAAACATTGCTGTGATTATTTGTATACATATAATTAATTACAATGCATATGAATAAGGGAAAAATATGACCATTAGTAGACAAATAATTTCAAAAGAATTCATTGAAACATTAGAACAATTTAGTTTAGAAAGCAGTGTTAATGTTTCGTCTGTAAATGAAGCTGCAAAAACACTTCTACGAGAATTGAAAACATTTAACCAAATGGATGAAAATGAGCAAGTTACAAAAATTGACAGCTTAAGAAAATTATTTCTAACCGTTTACGATAAAAAAGAATTGCCCATTGCTTTTGTAATGGACATGGATTTTAAAAAATTACTCTACAACATATTAATTACATTAGGGGAAAAGTTTCCAGTCAATGACATTTACATTGATCCAGAAGACCCAGAAAAAAGAAGACAGCCTGTCGATCCTATTTTATATGTTCCAATATTGGAAAATGATCAATTTTGCACGATAACCGGACAAATTTTTTCGATAGATTCCATTATTAAATGGAATAGGGACAGGCCAGAAAGAGAGGCTGCTCTTGAAGAAAAGCGTCAGGAAAAGTTCTTGCTTAATCCATTAACCAATCAACCTTTTTTGCCAATGGATATGGAAAGATTGCTTATCATTGCTACTATAAATAACAAAAATTTGGATTTCATCATTGATCAACCAACTGACTCAAAGGCGAGTCATGCTGAATTTACTCAAGCACTTAGTTTAAAAGATCTTGTATCATTGTCTCATGGAATTAGCCAACATCGGACATTTAATTTAGACGAGGATTTCCATTACACAACACTAGAAGCTATTGCATGTATGAGTATTTGTGCTCAAAATAATGAGCCAAAAACATTGGGCCACTTATACCATTTATTATCCGAATCAGATAGAAGTTTACTATCCAATCCAGATGTAGAAACCAATGTTATCCTCACAAAATCCGGTGCTTACGCGTTTATTTGTTTATTAATTGCGAATAATGAACCAAAAACATTAAGAAACATATTAGATGTATGTATTGCCTGTGACGTTGATTTAAATCATCCCTATAGAGGCGGTTTGACCGCAGTTCATATTGCAGCACAATATGGTTCAGTTGAAGCAATGAACGTTTTGCTAGAACCGCAATATAAGATTGATATCAATCGAAGAGATGCTTTAGGAGTCACTGCGGTTAATGTAGCAACTCATCAGCGAAAAAATACTATCGTCAAAATGCTTGCGGATAAGGGAGCAAATTTAATGATCCCCTCTTATGATGGAATAGCGCCCATTCATAAAGCAGCTGAAGATAATAATGAAGAATTAATGGCATTATTATTAGCTCATCAGGTACAGATTAATCAAAAGTCTAAG
>CAYVRW010000127.1:0-5039 GCA_964453575.1 uncultured Coxiellaceae bacterium
CCATTTGTGCGCCCATGTTTTTGAATTTGTCTTTGAATTCGATTTCTTTCGCGACTGAAACACCGTCTTTGGTGACAGTAGGTGCGCCGAAAGATTTATCGATAACCACGTTACGACCGCGTGGGCCCATGGTGATTTGTACAGCGTTTGCGAGTTCATTAACACCAGCCAGCATAAGTTGGCGGGCTTCTTCAGCAAAACGAATATCTTTAGCAGTTGCCATGTGAATATTCCTCTCTAATTAATAATTAAATGAAAATTGTTGGATTATTCTTCCAACACGCCCATAACGTCTTCTTCGCGCATGACCAAGTATTCGGTGTCATCGAGTTTGACGTTGGTACCAGCGTATTTGCCAAACAAAATCTTATCGCCGACTTTAACTTGTAATGGCTGTAATTTGCCATCTACGTATTTGCCGTTGCCGATAGCAATAACGGTGCCCAAAATCGGCTTATCTTTGTCAGCGGTGTCTGGAATAACAATGCCGCCTGCAGTGCGAGTTTCAACTTCGCGTGGTTGAACTACAATCCGATCGGACAATGGACGGATTTTTTTGTTTGCTATGCTCATGTATTTAGCTCCTTTCTTGATCAATAATTGTTCAAAAAACACAAAATATAGTGTTGATTAACTATATGGGGGTGGATTTAGCACTCTCAAGTGTTGAGTGCTAAATATATAGAGAATTAGATGAGTGTCAAGTGGGTGGTACTGAATAGCATGACAAGATAGAATGACAGTCAGGAAAAAATATCGAGGTAATATGTTGCGCATTATTATAAGTGTTTTACTGGTTTTATTTTTTTCATCCAGTTTTGCCGATGAATCACAACAGCCCTTGCCGGCAGGGGAAGCATTTATTTTGTCGGTGAAGTTAAATAAGACCAACCAACTGACTATGCAATGGAAAATAGCACCAGGCTATTTTCTCTATCGCGATAAGATTAAAATAACACCAGGACCTTCGAATCAGGTCGATCTTGGCAATATCCTATTACCAAAAGGGATTGATAAAAAAGATAGTATTCGCGGTAGTTATCAAATTTATAAAAACTCAGTTGCAGTTATTGTGCCGTTCATGCCGCATAAACAAGGCGTCATGCATTTAACGATTCACTACCAAGGCTGTTCTGCCAAAGGATTTTGTTACACTCCGCAGACGAAGTCATTGATGGTGAATCTTGCTTCACTGCATCCTCCAGAAGATTTAACGCCGTATATTTCAGGCATGCTATCGCTGCAGGCACATGTGCCATCTGAAGAAGAAAATATCCAAAATATTCTTATTGGTAAGAGTATTTTTATCGTCATATTAAGCTTTTTGGGCTTAGGATTGTTGCTGGCATTTACCCCTTGCGTATTGCCCATGGTCCCCATTTTATCGGGCATTATCATGGGCCATAGAAAAAAGCAGCTGACTACAGGTAAAACATTTTTTCTGTCATTAGCTTATGTCTTAGGTATGGCCATCACTTATGCTATCGCGGGCATCATTGTTGCCATGATTGGCAGTCATGTACAAACAGAATTCCAGCGGCCATGGGTCATCATGGTTTTTAGCGCAATTTTTGTATTGTTAGCGCTGTCATTATTTGATGTTTATCAACTGCGCCTTCCATCAAGGTTACAACAACGTCTGACGGAGTGGAGTAATCACCAAAAAGGTGGTACCTATTGGGGTGTTTTTTTCATGGGCAGCATATCCAGTTTGATTGCCTCCCCTTGTATCACACCGCCGTTGGTCGGCGTATTGGCCTATATTGCTAAAACAGGTGATAGTTTATTAGGCGCTCTTGCGTTATTTACTTTAGGAATAGGCATGGGCATTCCTTTATTATTGATCGGAATTTCTGCTGGTAAACTGTTGCCTAAAGCCGGCGCATGGATGATCACGCTAGAGCGCATCATGGGTTGGATGATGTTAGCATTTGCTATTTGGATGCTCTCACGCGTGATCCCAGGCCCTGTGACATTATTTTTGTGGTCGTTGTGGCTGCTTGGTTTTGCTATTTTTGCCGGGGCTTTTTCTAAGAACATATCGGATAAATTTTTCTTAAGAAAAAGTGTAGGCATTGTTATTTTTGTTTATGCCCTCATCTTAATGATAGGTGCAGTCCTTGGGAATTCAGACCCCTTAAACCCATGGCAAAATGGCAAACATTTTAATGTAGAACGACAAAGTTTTGTGACGCTCGTAAGTGAGAAACAACTCGATGAGCTATTGTTAACCGCAAAACAGCAAAAAAAGCCAGTTTTTATCGACTTTTATGCAGACTGGTGCGAATCCTGTATCAGGATGGAACGTTACGTCTTAAATCGTCCTGATGTAATGCATGCTTTAGCGAAATTTATGGTGCTGCGTGCTGATGTCACCGCAAATAATGCATTTGATCAAATGGTGATGAAACGTTTTCATGTGATTGCTCCTCCCACTTTTATATTGGTCAGTGCACAAGGTGAAGAATTGACGAAAGAACAACTTATCGGCGAAATGGATGCAGAAACATTGCTGGGACATTTATTAAAAATAGAAGCAAAGGAGTAGATCGTGCAAACTAACCAGGTATTTCAAACACCGCATTTGACTACAGCAACTACTGGGCCGTTAAATATTTTGGAAAGAGAGTTGCTAAGCCAAGAAAAAATCATAGAAGATTGGTTTGAAGCGCAATGGAAAATCAGCCGCGCCCCTGTTTACGGTTCTGTGGATTTGCGCAATGCAGGATTTAAACTAGCACCCGTTGATATGAATTTATTTCCTGCCGGATTTAATAATTTGAATATCACATTTTTGCCCCTTTCCGTGGAGGCATCGTATCATGCTATTAATCAATTTTATCCTAATGTTAAGAAAATTTTATTAATTCCTGAAAGTCATACGCGTAATCTTTTTTATTGGGAAAGCGTTAAAACATTGCTAGATATTTTAGCGAAAGCAGGCTTTGAAGTGCGTGTGGGTTCGTTACTTACCGATGCAGCAGATGTGGTATCGAATAGCGGCGAAATCATTCATGTAAAATCCGTTGTTCGCACAGGCAATAAAATAGGACTTAATGATTTTGATCCAGAGCTTATTTTGTTAAATAATGATTTATCGGATGGTATTCCTGAGATTTTACAAAACTTGGAACAACAAATTATACCACCTGCAGAATTAGGTTGGAGTCAGCGCTTAAAGTCAGAACATTTTCAATATTATAAAAATGTTGCGCATGAATTTGCAAAAATGATTGATATCGATCCATGGTTTATTGAGCCATTATTCAAGCATTGCGGCTTCGTTGATTTTATGCAGCGTGAAGGTGGGGATTGTTTAGCAAAAAATGTGGCAGAATTATTGCAAGACATTCAGAAGAAATATGATGAATATAACATTGATTGCAAACCTTTTGTCATTGTTAAAGCCGATGCCGGCACCTATGGTATGGCGGTGATGACTGTACGCGATGCTAAAGAAATTCAAACATTAAATCGCAAACAACGCACCCATATGGCAAAATCAAAAGGCGGCCAGCCAGTGCAGCGCGTGATTGTGCAAGAAGGTGTTTATACCTTTGAAACATGGGGCAATGAAAATTTTGTGGCTGAGCCTGTCGTTTATATGTGGGGCGAACGTGTAGTGGGCGGATTTTATCGCGTGCATAAAGAACGCGGTGTTGATGAAAATCTTAATGCACCCGGCATGCATTTTGAGCCGCTGGCATTTGTAAAAACATGTCATAGACCATTAACGAATGCATCGCCCGGCGAATGCCAAAACCGGTTTTATGTTTATGGTGTGATTGCACGTTTAAGTATGTTAGCAGCAGCAAGAGAAATACTAGAACAAGTCAAATAAGGATGCTTAGATGGCTAATCAAAAAAAATTAGGCATAGTAATGGACCCTATTCAATCCATTCCTGTTAAAAAAGACACTTCGTTTGCTATGCTTTTAGAAGCAGCACGTCGAGGGTACGAGCTGTATTATTTCGAACAAAAAAATTTATTTGTCCGTGATGGCAAAGCATTTGGGCATAGCCGATTATTACAGGTTTTTAACAATGAAGAACATTGGTATGCATTATCTGAGCCCAACACCATGATGCTTTCCGATTTAGATGTAATACTCATGCGAAAGGACCCGCCGTTTGATCTTGAATATATTTATACGACCTATATTTTAGAATTAGCAGAAGCTCATGGTGTAAAGGTCATTAATAAACCGCAAAGTTTGCGTGATTTTAATGAAAAAATGGCTGTCTCATGGTTTCCCCAATGCTCACCGCCGACCTTAGTCACTAACGATGTTGCAGAATGTAAAGCTTTTTTTCAAGAACATAAAGATATCATTTGCAAACCATTAGAAGGCAAGGGCGGCTCATCGGTTTTTCGTTTGCAATATTCCGATGTGAATGCCAATGTAGTAATGGAAGTGCTTTCGCAGCAGGGGCATAAATTTATGATGGCGCAACGGTATATCCCAGAGATAACTCAGGGAGATAAACGCATACTTATGATTTATGGAGAGCCTATTCCTTATGCACTGGCAAGAATTCCAGCAGAAGGTGAATGGCGTGGTAATATGGCCGTGGGTGCTAAAGGCGTGGCGCAGCCTTTAACTAAGAGAGATCATTGGATATGTGAAGAAGTAGGCCCTATCTTGCGTGAAAAAGGATTAGCTTTTGTGGGTCTGGATGTCATTGGTGATTTTCTCACAGAAATCAATGTGACGAGTCCAACGGGTATACAAGAATTAGATAGACAATGTAATTTAAATATTGCGGCAACATTTTTTGATGCTATTGATAAATAAAAAATAATAAAAATAAAGGAGAATAAAATGAACTCACGTTCTGAGTCATTATCAGAAACAATGATTGTTAATGATAGAGAAGTAGAAAAAAAATTTGAAGAAATAGGTTCAGCATTTCAATCGCTTAAAACTCTGCTTGAGGAAAAATACAATGTCTTGTTAAATACTATAACAAATGTTGATCCTATTAAGTCGGAATCAAATTATTATTCTGCTGAAGTGCTGCAAAAAAAATTTTTAGAA
>CAYVRW010000128.1:0-5033 GCA_964453575.1 uncultured Coxiellaceae bacterium
GCACCACCTCTGCCTTCATGCGCTTCAAGTATTTCAGCAGCTAAGCGTAATACCATGGTTTTTTCGCCTCGCGCCTTGGCAGCACCTACTAACATACGCATAGCCAACGCTAATCCGCGTTCTGAATCAACTTCTATTGGCACTTGGTAGGTAGCTCCACCCACACGTCGAGATTTTACTTCTACCGTAGGTCTGATGTTATGCAGCGCTTTTTCCAAGGCTTCCATATTTTCTTTATTAGAAAATGATTTAGCCTTTAACGCACCTGACGAAGTACTTCCAGTTTCATCATCTGACTCAGCTTTTTTAGCTGCACCATGATGCTTGTCTTTCTTCATGCGTTTCATAACTTCGCTGAGCGCGTTATAAACGATCTGTTCCGCAACAGATTTTTTACCTCTGCGCATAACAACATTAATAAATTTTGCCAAACGCTCACTTTTATAAAGTGGATCTGGCAAAATCTCTCTTTTCATTGCAGCTTTTCTTCTTGGCATTGCTCATGCTTCCAAATAATTATACAAAAATTTACTCTTTCGGTTTCTTAGCACCGTACTTAGAACGGCCTCTACGTCGGTTGGCGACACCTACTGTGTCTAAGCTACCGCGTACAATATGGTATCGAACACCTGGCAAGTCTTTAACACGACCGCCACGAATAAGTACGACTGAGTGTTCTTGAAGGTTATGTCCTTCACCGCCAATATAAGCCGTCGTTTCATGGCCATTCGTTAAGCGTACACGCGCCACTTTACGTAATGCTGAGTTAGGCTTCTTGGGTGTCGTTGTATATACACGTGTGCAAACACCTCGCTTCTGTGGTGATCCACTTAACGCGGGTACTGTTGATTTTGCTATCTTCGGCGCGCGCGGTTTACGCACAAGCTGATTTATCGTTGGCATTCCTAAACTCCAGCCTTATATTCAAAAATTATCTAAAAACAACCAGTAAGGTGATTTCCACCTTTTCATTCCATTCCCATAAACTCTTCATAGGAGGAGGCGGGATTCTAAATAAGTATCATGCATTATGTCAAGCTATCTCGTTAATATTGACAATATTTTTTGTAATTACTCAGCAGTTGCCATGAAGCTAATCGTATCCGATAAGCTTCACGGCAACTTTTTAATCCCTTCTATTTATTCATCTACATTATTTCTTTTTTGTTTCAATACCTTACGGTCAGAATGGTAAGCTAACCCCGTACCAGCAGGTACTAATCGTCCTACAATGACGTTTTCCTTTAATCCTCTAAGCTCATCCATCTTGCCATTAACTGCCGCTTCCGTTAAAACGCGGGTCGTTTCTTGGAATGAAGCCGCAGATATAAATGACTCTGTTGCAAGAGAGGCTTTGGTAATACCCAACAGTACTTGTTCGTATCTGGCTGGGAGCTTGCCTTGCTTAACAACTTTGTCATTTTCATCACGAACCTGGCAAAACTCAAGCTGTTCACCTTTGAGGAAACTGGTATCACCAGAGTGTTCAATGATAACTTTACGTAACATTTGGCGAATAATAACCTCAATATGCTTATCGTTAATCTTAACACCTTGCAATCGATAAACGTCTTGGACTTCATTTACGATATAATTCGTCAGTGCATTAGTACCTAAAAGTCTCAAAATATCATGAGGATTGAGTGATCCATCAGCAATCACTTCACCTTTCTCTACATGTTCGCCCTCAAATACCCCCACATGACGCCATTTTGGAATCAATTCTTCATGAACTGCGCCATCTAGTGCGGTAATAATAAGCCTACGCTTACCTTTGGTTTCCTTACCAAAGCTTACAATACCTGATATTTCTGCCAATATAGCTGGGTCTTTAGGTCTACGAGCTTCAAATAAATCAGCTACTCGAGGTAATCCCCCTGTAATATCGCGTGTTTTGGAGGTTTCTTGCGGAATTCTTGCAATAACGTCACCAACCTTAACCTTGGCACCATCCTCAAAGTTAATGATCGCATCAGGAGGCAAGAAGTATTGTGCGGGTAGATTAGTACCGGCTAAATTCACATCTTTACCTTTGTCATCGACCAATTTAATCATTGGCTTCAATTCTTTGCCGCTCACACCACGCTGTTTAGGATCAATAACCACAATGCTGCTAAGACCGGTCATTTCGTCGGTTTGACGATTCATCGTGACGCCTTCAACCAAGTCTGCAAACTTGATGCAACCACCCACTTCGGTGATAACCGGATGACTATGCGGATCCCAGTTCGCAACAATTTGTCCTAACTCAACTCTTCCGCCATCTGAAACAGTCAATTCAGCGCCATAAGGAATTTTATATCGTTCACGTTCACGTCCATGTTCATCAACAACAGCAAGTTCTCCTGAGCGCGATACTGCTATATAGGTTCCCGAATGATGTTGTATCAGTTTGATATTATGTAACTTTATTTTACCACTTGATTTTACCTGAACATTATTAACAGCCGTTGCTCTCGATGCAGCACCCCCGATGTGGAATGTTCTCATCGTAAGCTGTGTTCCTGGTTCACCGATAGATTGGGCTGCTATAACACCTACCGCCTCACCTATATTGACTCGATGTCCTCGGGCTAAATCACGGCCGTAACATGCTGCGCAAATTCCATAACGCGATTCACAGGTAATAGGTGAACGCACCATAACCTGGTCAACGGACAGTTCTTCCAGCTTATTAACTAATTTTTCATCTAACAACTGACCCGCTGGAACGATAACCGACATATTCAACGAATCGAACACATCTTGCGATGTTACTCTTCCTAACACTCTTTCATGCAAGGGCTCTACCACATCGCCCCCTTCGATAAGAGGTGTCATGGTAATACCTTGTGATGTGCCGCAATCAAGTTCGGAAATAACCAAATCTTGTGAAACGTCCACAAGACGTCTAGTTAAATAACCCGAATTAGCTGTTTTTAATGCTGTATCTGCCAAACCTTTACGAGCACCGTGAGTCGAAATAAAGTACTGCAATACGTTTAAACCTTCACGGAAGTTCGCGGTAATAGGTGTTTCGATAATGGAACCGTCTGGTTTCGCCATCAAGCCTCTCATACCAGCTAGCTGTCTAATCTGTGCAGCCGAACCTCTAGCTCCAGAATCTGCCATCATGTAAATAGAGTTATAGGATTCTTGCTGTACCTTATGACCTTTGGCATCTTTCACGGTATCGCTGGATAATTCAGTCATCATCGCTTTTGCGACTTGATCGTTGGTTCGCGACCAAATATCAACAACTTTGTTATAACGTTCACCTTGTGTCACAAGACCTGATGCATATTGTGCTTGGATTTTTGCAACTTCTTCTTCAGCTTGATCAATAATGCCAGCTTTTTCTTTCGGAATAACTAAGTCATTGATACCAATAGAAACGCCTGATTTTGTAGCATAGCTGAAGCCCATATACATCAATTGGTCTGCAAATATAACGGTTGCTTTCAATCCCACTTCGCGATAACAGGTATTAATTAAGCCCGATATTGCTTTTTTATTCATGACGCGATTGACTAGATCAAATGACATACCCTTAGGCAATAATTCTGATAACAATGCTCGTCCTACGGTTGTCTCTACGAGTCTTACTTTTTCTACAAACTGATCAGGAACGTCGCTACGCAAGAATTCTTTGATTCTTACTTTGATCTTAGCTTGTAATTCAATGTTACCGCCTTCATAAGCACGATGAATTTCACTGACGTCCGAAAATATCATGCCTTCACCTTGCGCATTGATTTTGCTACGTGTCAGATAATACAAGCCCAGTACTACGTCCTGAGATGGAACAATAATAGGCTCACCATTAGCGGGTGATAATATATTATTGGTAGACATCATGAGGGAACGAGCTTCTAATTGCGCCTCTAATGATAAAGGCACATGCACTGCCATTTGGTCTCCGTCAAAGTCAGCGTTATAGGCTGTACAAACAAGAGGATGCAGTTGGATAGCTTTACCTTCGATTAACACAGGTTCAAAAGCTTGAATACCTAATCTATGCAATGTAGGTGCACGATTTAATAATACAGGATGTTCGCGAATGACTTGTTCCAAAATATCCCATACTGCAGCATCTTCACGATCAACCATTTTTTTCGCAGCTTTGATGGTAGAAGCTAATCCTTGTATTTGTAATCGACTGAAAATAAAAGGCTTAAATAACTCTATTGCCATCTTTTTTGGCAAACCGCATTGATGCAATTTAAGAGTTGGGCCTACTACGATAACTGAACGACCTGAATAGTCTACACGCTTACCTAATAAATTCTGACGGAAGCGGCCTGCTTTACCTTTAATCATGTCCGCGAGTGATTTAAGTGGTCGTTTATTAGAACCTGTGATTGCTCTACCGCGGCGTCCATTATCCAATAAGGCGTCAACCGACTCTTGCAGCATACGTTTTTCGTTTCTAACGATAATATCCGGTGCATTTAAATCGAGTAAACGTTTTAATCGATTGTTTCTATTGATCACACGTCGATATAAATCGTTTAAATCGGATGTTGCAAAACGTCCACCATCCAACGGTACTAATGGTCTTAGATCGGGTGGTAATACGGGTAATACACTTAATATCATCCATTCTGGCTTATTGCCGGATGCTAAAAAGGCTTCGATAAGTTTCAAACGCTTCGACAGCTTCTTCAATCTAGCATCTGAAGAAGTCTGAGTCATATCTTCGCGAATTTTTATAATTTCATTATCAAGATTTAATGCTCTTAGTAACTCTTGAACAGCTTCTGCACCCATACGAGCATCAAACTCATCGCCATACTCTTCAATGGCATCATAATAAGCTTCTTCAGTGAGTAACTGACCGCGCTCTAACTGCGTCATGCCTGGATCAATCACGACATAGGCTTCGAAATATAAAACACGTTCGATATCACGCAACGTCATATCAAGCAATAAACCAATACGCGATGGTAATGAACGCAAAAACCATATATGTGCTATTGGGCTTGCTAATTCAATGTGTCCCATGCGATCACGTCTAACTTTAGATAAAGTGACTTCAACACCGCATTTTTCAC
>CAYVRW010000129.1:0-4920 GCA_964453575.1 uncultured Coxiellaceae bacterium
GGAACATCCTTCAAACGAAAAATAATATTTTTTGGGTCAGAATGAGTTATTGCTAGGGCATGTTCTATTTTTTCAGCAACACCAAAAAAGAAAGGACCCTGAATGGCATAGACGATGGTATCATTTGGTAGAGTCAACCCTTCTGCTATTAATTCATTATTCAGCATTTCATGGTCTTGTTTTTCAACCGCAACAAACTGACTCATACGACGAATAAAAAGTAACATGGCTAAGATAACTCCTATATTTACAGCCACTACTAAATTAGTGAATATGGTAAGAAAAAAAGTTGTAAATAACACAAGAAGATCATAACGAGGCGCATGTTTCGTCATATGGATAAAATGAGGAATGTCACTCATATTGTAGGCTACTACAAAAAGAATGGCTGCCAGGGTGCAAAGTGGAATATCTTTTGCTAATGGCGACAATAATAAAATAACAAGAATTAAAAAAATGGAATGCACGATAGCTGCAATGGGGCTATTACCACCATTGCGAATATTTGTGGCAGTTCGAGCGATTGCACCAGTTGCTGCAAACCCACCAAAAAGCGGTGAAAAAATATTTGCTAAACCCTGCCCAATTAATTCTTGATTAGAATGGTGACGTGTTTTTGTCATACCATCTGCAGCAGTAGCTGATAATAGCGATTCAACAGCACCCAAGAGTGCAATAGTAAACGCAGGACCAATTAAATTTAAAGCGGCCGATAATTGTAAAGAAGGTAAATGAAATTGAGGCAGCACTTGTGAAATACCACCGAAGGTGCTGCCAATGGTCGCAACTGTTTTAAATTGGAATACAGACTGCAGCGTTGTTGCGACCGCCATAGCCACCAAAGGCCCCGGTATACGTCTTATGAACTTTGAAGTGATTAATACTAAAAATAAGCTTAAGAGTGCCAAACCTGTTGTTGGAATATCAAGACTGGGTAATGCTTTAATTAATGCTACTAATTTTAGATGAAAATGTGCATTTAAAGAAAGATGCATTGGCAACCCAAAAAAATCCTTCCATTCTCCTACAAAAATAATCACACCAATGCCGCTAGTAAATCCGACGATGACGGGATCCGGGATAAATTTAATAACACTTCCAAGTTTGATAATACCCATAAACAGTAAAATAAAGCCCGCAAATATAGTAGCTATCTGTAGCCCATCCACACCATATTGTGCTGTGATACTCGCAAGAATAACAATAAATGCGCCTGTTGGTCCGGCGATCTGTACCCTGCTACCACCAAAAATCCCAACAATTAACGCTGAAATGATAGCAGTATATAAACCCTGCTCAGGTTTCACTCCGGATGCAATTGCGAAAGCCATTGCTAAAGGTAAAGCAACAATACCAACAATTAGACCAGCAACTATATTAGGCAACCAATTATTAAATTTAAGTAATCCTGCGCGATATGCTTCGATAATAACTATCATTTTCGATCCTTCTTCTCTATCACATTTTTTATCTCTCTTAAAATGGGTGCGTGTATTATTATACGATCCGCTAGAGAAAAAAGGGTGTCAAGTACTAACACCCAACATATAAGTAAAGCAATGCGGCATCTAGATGGTCTATACACGAGAAGATTTAATATTTCAGAAAATAGAGATGGATCATTATTTCGTGGGCGTTATAAAGCAATTTTAATCGAGGAGGAAAGTTATTTGATTCGGATGATGTCATGGCAAAGCATCATGAAAATTTAATTCAACTTTTAAATAGTAGTATGTTACATATTAGTACTTGACCCTCGTTTCCTTTTATCAATACTGTCCCTAAACTTTTATAAAATCCAGAAATATGATATAAAGCTCCATTCTAGTAAGGGTCTAAATAGACGGTAATTTAAGGCAAAGACATGCATTCTTCTCTGAAAGTAAATGTTGATAGCCATTCGATGAATTCAACCAAAACCAGCTTATCAACTGGTATTTGGTGGCTCTTGATTACTTTATTGGTAATTATTGTTGATCGCTATATTAAATTTTGGATGATACATCATCTTACATATCAAGAACCGTTCAAGGTTTTACCTATTTTCAATTTAACATTATACTTTAACACTGGTACAGCATTTGGTTTTTTGCATAATCAGTCAGGGTGGCAAAATTTGGTATTAGGTGGTCTCAACCTAATTGTAAGTATTGCCATTATTTTCTGGCTAGCAAAAGTATCTACGCGCGCACCCTGGCTAACTGCTGCTTTGGGTTTAATTTTAGGTGGTGCTATTGGAAATCTTTGCGATAGAGTCCTTTATGGGCATGTCATCGATTTTCTCTCTTTTCATCTTGATCAACGATATTTTGCTATCTTTAATATTGCAGATAGCGCAATTTGCGTAGGTGCATTCATATTATTATGCCACTCGATTTTTCAGAGGAAAAAGTCTTCCAGTTGATCTGGTTGAAACTTAGGGAAACGACCTAATAAATTGTATGCTATTTATAATCCATTAATAACTCCAAAATTGTCGCGAGTGAGTAATTCGGATATTCTTAATGCCTTATGAATTAACCGCAGATAAGAAAGAATGAAAAACAATTCCCGCAAAAAAATCATTATGCTGTTATCTCTTTTCCTAATTTTTATTAGTCAAATGAGCGTCGCTGCTAAAACATCAATTGATTGGCAGCCCTGTGACATTAATCCACTTTTTCAGTGCACATCTATTAATGTGCCGGAAGATTATAATCATCCGACAAGTAAGATGATTTCACTTGCTGTGGCAAAACATAGTGCCACGAGTACTAAATTAGGCACTCTTGTATTTAATACTGGTGGACCTTGGAATGACGATACTGCAAGTATACAGTACCTTTTTTCTGAATTATCCGATTCAATTAAAGAACATTTTGATTTAGTTGGTTTTGCGCCGCGCGGAGTAGGCTCTAATCCCATTACTTGTCATACTGAACAAATTGATGCAGAACATAAAATTGAGCGAGATCTCAATCTCACTTATATGAATTCAGAAGCTGGTGCGCAACAGGATTACGAATCTATTTTGAAAAAACGTAACCTTTGTCAATACGACTCACTATCACAATATGCAAACACTAAAAATACCGTACAAGATCTTAATGAAATTAGAAAAGCATTAAATATCGATAAGATTGATTATTTTGGTGGATCATATGGGACACGTTTAGGTTTAGCATATTTGGTCACTTATCCTGAACATGTAGACAGAATGGTATTAGACGCCAATCTAGCTCCGAATAATAATTCTATTGATTATCTCAATGGTGTAGCACCTGCTATTGAAACGACTTTACAACATTTTATTGATCAATGTGTTGAGTCAGGTAATAAATGCGCTCTTTATCGTGGTTCGAAAGCTGAGACACTAGCTGCATTTGAAAAATTAATTAAACAAGCTGAAAAAACGGGTATTCCTACCTCAGCAGCTTATCAAAATCGCCCGCTTTCCGCTCAAATGTTGATGTATATCATTATTAGCGCGATGGGTGAACAAAGCGCATGGCCAGATTTAGCTGTCATGTTGAATCAAACAATTATTAATAATAATGCTGATGAATTAATGAAAAGTTATTCAGAGATGACTAGCTACGATCCAATTAATGATAATTTTACATATTACAATGATGCGGCAGTATTTGATTCTGTATTTTGTACTGACTATGTTATTCCTGAAGAAATGCAGCAAGAACAAACGTGGCTTGCTACCATGCACAATTTACGAGAACAATATCCTTTAGTGGGCGGCATGTGGAGTACTTATTACGCTAAAGAATGTATACAATGGCCTGTAAAAAGTGAGCCCTTATTACCGGATTCTATAAAACCATTAACAGACGAAAAACCAAAAATACTTTTAGTTAGCAATGCATATGATAACACTACACCAGCACAATGGAGTCATGAAGTAAGTAGCTATTTAAATAAAATTAATATAGAAAATAAAATATTAACTTGGGGAGGGTCTGGCCACATCGCATATCATGCTAATGCACCCCTAAATGGTTGCGTTGATACAACAGTAGATCAATTTCTCGTAACGGGTGAAATGCCTGTTATTAATATTTGCAATGATAAAATTAATCCATTTGTGGATGATGTAAATCAACATGTTAACAAAAAAAGGCTACGGAAAATTTATCAGAAAAATTTGCTATGATTAACTTAGATATCTAAAAATGTTAGCAGGTATTGACGTTTTGAAGGAAAAAGGGTGTGCATCAAACACAGGGGATGATAGGAAAATCCCATGAATAGTGAAATCATGGTGAGACCATATAGTGAAACTGATGCGCCATTTCTCGCAGCTATCTACTTTCATACGATTCATAATATTAACTCAAAAGATTATTCTACAGAGCAGCTTGACGCATGGGCACCTAGCACCAGTCTTGAAACAGAGGGCTGGATGCGAAAATGGAAAAATCTTCCGCCAATCATTGCTACTATTAATAATAAAGTTGTTGGCTTTGCTGAGTTTGAGAATAATGGCCATATTGACTGTTTTTATTGCCACCATGAGTACCAAGGCTGTGGAGCTGGTAGTGCTTTAATGAAGGAAGTTGAGAATAGAGCTAGAAAACTCAAGATAAACAAAATTTTCGCTGAGGTTAGCATTACGGCAAAACCATTTTTTGAGGCAAAAGGGTTTATAGTAAAAAAAGAGCAATCCGTGGTCGTTAGAGGGGTCGCGCTTACAAATTTTGTGATGGAAAAAATTCTTGTTCCGTAATTAATCGGATATTTTAACAACATACTTTAAAGTTTTGCTTGCGTGTAAAGCGCGTCGGTTTAGCAGGCTAGGCTATTCCAGTCTCTTTTTATAGGGTGCTTTGAGTTCACGTAATGGTGGAAATAATTCTCCTGGCTCAACTTTCAGAAAGAATAGGGGTCAAGTATAAACTTGGGCGAGGGTTCACGTGTCATTCCCGCGTA
>CAYVRW010000130.1:0-4895 GCA_964453575.1 uncultured Coxiellaceae bacterium
GGCAAGGTAATTTGTTGAATGCGCACATCCATGACATGAATACCTTGATCGCGGCCGATGTGATTGGCTTCTTCGCGAATCGCTGCCATCATATTTGCACGGTCTTCAGAAATGGCCTGATTACTGGTACGTCTTCCGTATTCTGCACGTACAATATCATTAATGCGTTGTTCAAGCAGCGTTTCTGCCCAGCTTACACTGCCGCCCGTACTGGTGTAAAACTTACTTAAATTGTCGATACGCCATTTTGCAAAATATTCGACTAGCAAATACGTCTGCTCTTTCGTCACGACCGTCAAAGGATTTGAAGATGGCGTTGCTAATTCTTGCGTACGCATATCAAACATACGTACATAATCTACAAAAGGAATTTTAAGATGTATCCCAGGCCCTTGCACAGCGGGAGCACCATCTTTTACACTCACAATTTTACCCAAACGCAAAATCAATGCACCTTGGCCTTCTCGCACAATGAATACGCTGAATGTCAGAAGAAATAAAATCAGAACACCTATAATAATAGATGCCATTTTAGTTGGAGTCATTTTTCACCTCCGAAGTACTGGCTTGATTCATCGTAACATCATTTTGACTTTGATTATCTACAGCCTTCGTCACTTTATGCATATCTCTTTTCATCAATTTATCCAATGGCAAATAAATTAAATTATTGCCAGCATTGCCGCTCACCAACACTTTGCTGGTATTTTGTAAAACTTTTTGCATGGTCTCAAGATACATGCGCTGACGTGTTACCTCAGGTGCTGTTGCATAAACTTTCACTAAAGCTTGATATTTTGCAATATTACCTTGCGCTATCAATACGGCCTGTTGTTGATAACCATTAGCATCTGCAAGTGTACGCGCTGCCACACCTTGTGCTAATGGCACAATTTTACTGGCATACGCTTGTGCTTGTTGAATATACGTTGCTTTATCTTGGTCTGCACGATTGACATCGCTAAATGCTTCGCGCACTTGGTCTGGCGCTTGTACTTTACGTAAGGTCACCGCAACCACTTCAAGCCCAGCATTATAAGGTGCAATCACCGTTTTAATACGCTCTAACACACCTGAACTCAAATTTTCACGACCTGTGGTCAACACATCATCCAATTTCATTTGCCCAATCACATCAGACAATGCGCCGGATGCAACTTCTTTAATGGTTCCATCGGGATCCACTACACTGAACAAATAATTTCGCGCATCACTAATGCGATATTGAACGTTTAATTCAACATTGACTAAATTTTTCGACTGGTCCATCGCATAAGGTGATTTTTTGGTGGTATCTGGTTGAATATCCTGATTAGGCATGTCTTTTTGTTCAGAGGACTTTGTTAAAAAATCGCCTTGTATTGAAAATGAATAAATTTTTCTGACATCAAGCACGTATTTTGTGTCTAAAAAACGAGCAAACCAATGAAGTCCAGGTTGCACTACGTCTGAATACTTACCTAGGCGTAATATGACCGCCTCTTCCGCCGGGTTCACAATAAAGAGTCCAGATAAGAACCATAAGATCAAAATGACACCACCTATGATTCCAGCCAGAAATCCTATGTTTTGGTTAGGGGTCGGCTGCCATGAAGACCTGTTATTATTTTTACCTGACATCATCCCGCGCAATTTTTTGATAAAATCGTTCAATATTTTATCAAGCGCTGGCGGCCCCTGGTCTTTATTTCCACCCCATGGGTTATTATTTCTACCATTTCCACCGGGCTCATTCCACGGCATAAAGCTCACTCCCCAATAAGGATTATTAAGTCAAAAGATTGAATTCTAGAGGTCATTGGGGTTTGACGCAACCGGATTCGCTAAAATCCGGCCTAAAAGCATCTTACGGCTTTTTTAAAGGCGGATTTTTAACTTTTCTTGAGGGAAGAAAATCTTCACATATCATTTGCGCAAGTTTCGGATCATATTTCTCATGATGAAAAAACTTGTATAATGGATTGTCCTTACCCTCGGCTGTTTTCTGTGATTTCGGATGGCTTCCCATTAAAAAATAGGTTTCGCCATAGCGTTGTTCCTTAATCTTTGCTACCACATCATCAAAAGCTTTTTGAGTGTTTACTCCTTTAAAGTTTTCAGCAAATTCTCGATATTGAATTAATGTTTCGAAATTTTTTGGGTTTAGAATACGCACATTAAAGTCCAGTAAGATGCGCTGAATTTTTTCTAGATACTGGGCATATCGAATGACTAGAATGTAATTCTCTTGACGATTGGGTTTTGCAAAAAAATTGGCTGAATTTAATTTTGGAAGTACCCACGAAAGAGCGGGAGCAAACTGAGCGTGTTGAAAGAGAAGCTCTTTATTTTCAGTACCAAAAGGTTCCTTTAGGAGCTTTGATTCGTATAAGCTAACTACACTCCAGGCAAGACCACATGCATATTGAGCATGTTGAGCTAATCTTGCTTTAATCCAATCATCCAAAAGCCCTGCCCTTTTTAAACGAATCAGTCCCTCGGCAAGCAGACCTGCATCCTGAGCATTCTCGACTAATAATGCTTTATTCTCATCATTTAACATTCTCTTATTATTTAAGCGACACATCCCCCTGGCAAGATTATTTGCATGCTGAGCGTGCTTGACTAACAATGCTTTATTCTCATCATTCAATAGCCCGTACAAATTAAGCAACTGCAGCCCCTCTGCAAGGATCGTTTTAAATTCTTGATGCAAAGCCATAAATTCTACCTTGTTTGGTTACTTAGCTTAAAAGAGGTTAATTTTACGGCGAATTTTATTTAAATGTCAAATTTATATGCATTAAATGCGTATATTTTATTCAATGACTCTCAATCAGGTATACTTTATTGTATTCATGGCTGTCATTCGCCCATATCATTGCTCTTTTATGGTTGTAAATGGCTTATATTTTGCGTGAAAGTTCTCTTTTTGCAGGAAGAAAATCTTTACATATCATTTGTGTAAGATGACTATCATATTTCTCATGATGAAAAAATTTATATAATGAATTTTTTTCACCTACTTTTGGATGGCTTCCCATTAAAAAATAGGTTTCGCCATAGCGTTGTTTCTTAATGTTTGCTATCACAGCGTCAAAATCTTCTTGAGTTTTTACTCCTTTAAAGTTTTCAGCAAACTCTCGATATTGAATTAATGTTTCGAAATTTTTTGGGTTTAGAATACGTCTATTAAACTCAAACTTATACAAGACGTCTTGAATTTTTTCTAGATATTGGGCATGTCGAATGACTAATAGGTAATTCTCTTGACCATTGGGTCCTGCAAAAAAATTGGCTTGATCTAATGTTGTAAGCACCACCGAAAGAGCAGGAGCAAACTGAGCGTGTTGAAAGAGAAGTTCTTTATTTATAGCACCAAAAGGTTCTTCTAGGAGATTTGCCTCCTGTAAGCTAACTATACACCATGCAAGATCATACGCATATTGAGCATCTTGTAACACTTTAATCAAATCATCCAAAAGTCCTTTCTTTTTTAAGCGAATCATCCCATTGGCAAGTTTAAGCGCATGTTGAGCGTGCTTAACTAACAATGCTTTATTATCATCATTTAACATTCCTTTAACATCTAAATTAACCATTCCCGCGACAAGTATATCCGCATATTGGGCGTGCTTGATTAATAATGCTTTATTTTCATCATTCAATAACCCGCACGAATCAAGCCTCCGCATCCCCATAGCAAGGATGGAAGCATGCTCGGCGTGCTCGACTAAAAGCGCAATGTTCATATCATCAAACATATGCATGTGTCTTAAGGTACACATTCCTTCAACAAGGTTAAAAGCATGCTGGGGATATTGAACTAAAAATGGTCGAATTTTGTTTGTTTCTTCTTCATTAAAGAGAGGGTGGCCTTTTTCATATAAAAACTGATCAATATCCTGAACATCTTGTGAATCCGTTTTAAATTCTTGATGCAAAGCCATAAATTCTACCTCGTTTGGTTATCTAGTTTTAAGGAGGTTAATATTATGGCGAGTTATACATGTTTTTAGCTATGAAGTGAAATTCTTTCTAATAAACGATGACGAATTGCCCTTGGTGGGCACGTCGCTGCACTCCTTTGCCCACCCTACATTCTTTTGTAGGTAGGGTGGGCAAAGGAGTGCAACGACGTGCCCACCGTGGTATTAACCAGGCTTACGTTTGCCATGATTTGCAGAAGTAGTAACATAGGTTGTTTTTACTTCTTCCTCTTCTTCCTCTTCTTTCACTTTCACTTTCACTTTCACTAGCTTATTACAAGGACGAGCTATGGTTGGAAGAAAGCTGAATAAATGATTTACAACATTTCGGTTTAAATGAGCCTTCTGTGCCCACACACCCTGAAAAGTCTTTTTTGTTTCCATATCGTCACGACGAATGGTTTTTTGCAGCTCATTAAAATCTTCCTGCCACTTAATATTAGCTTGCTGGATTTTTTCATGAAATTCTTTAAAGCGAAACAACGCCCTAACATTGTCTTCAAACAAAGGTTCTTTACTAAACCAATCAAAACGAAACAAATGGTCCAATAGATTTATAAATGTTTGATCCATCGCTTGAGCCTGTTGGATTAAAAATTCGAAGCGTACTTGGGCATTTTGGTTGAAAAAATTTGAATTTGAAGACAATATGAAAGGAAAAAGCCCCTGTACGACTTTGCTTAAATTACCAGCAAATGGAGCACATTGTGCTAATAATGCTAAATTTTTCTTGCGAGATTTTTCCTGAAAAAGATGTGTTTTGTCTAATAGACTTATTATTAACGCAAGTTTATCTGCATAAGGAGCATGAGTAATTAAAAACTCTTTATACTCCGGTTTATCCTTTAAAATAAAAAAACCTATTGCAAGCTTGTCCGCATATTCAGCATGCCTGATTAAGAACATGTAATTTTCTTGAGCTTGATC
>CAYVRW010000131.1:0-4894 GCA_964453575.1 uncultured Coxiellaceae bacterium
GTAACGATTGCATGAAAGCTTGCATTTATCAAAAACAAGAACCGGTCAATATTCCGCAAGCGGAAACACGCATTTTAACGGACGTATTGCATTTACCATGGGGTGTAGAAATTTATGATTTGCTGACTCGCTGGAACCCGTTGCGGCAAAAACAATTTGTGATGAAACCTTACAACGGTTTAAAAGTGTTAATTGCTGGCATGGGGCCTGCGGGTTTTACCTTAGCGCATCATTTATTACTGGAAGGTTTTGCAGTCGTTGGATTTGATGGTTTAAAAATCGAACCTTTGACAGAACAGCTCATTAAAGAACCCATTCACAGTTATGAACATTTAAAAGAATCGCTAGATGAACGCCTAATGGCAGGTTTTGGCGGTGTGGCAGAATATGGCATTACTGTGCGTTGGGACAAAAATTTCCTGAAACTCATTTATATAAGCTTGATGCGCAGGCCTTATTTTCAAGTCTTTGGCAGCACACGTTTTGGTGGAACCATTACCGTACATGATGCATGGGACATGGGATTTGATCATTTTGTTGTAGCAGTGGGCGCAGGATTGCCTAAAGCTCTTTCAATTCCAGGAAGTTTAGCGCCAGGCATGCGTCAAGCCAATGATTTTTTAATGGGTTTACAATTGGGTAACGCTGCCAAAAAAGAAAGTCTTACGAATATTCAAGTACGTTTGCCATCTGTCATTATCGGCGGCGGTTTAACAGGTGTTGATACCTCTACGGAAGTGCAAGCCTATTATATTACTCAAGTTGAAAAAACGTTAGAGAGACATGAAAAATTAGTAGAAATCCATGGCGAAGATTATGTGCGTCAACAACTGGATCCCGCTTCACTCGAAATTCTTGAAGAATTTTTAGCGCACGGTAAAGCAGTGCGTAAAGAACGTGAACGCGCTAAACTTGCCAATGAACTACCTAATTTTATTAAACTCATTCATCAATGGGGCGGCGTTACTGTTGTTTATCGCCGCAAAATGCAAGAGTCGCCAGCATACATCAATAATCATGAAGAATTAACCAAGGCATTACAAGAAGGTGTGTTTTATCTTGAAGAACTGGAACCCAACAGCGTTGATTTAAATCAATTTGGCCATGTTGAAACTTTGGTTTGCCGCAGACGTATCAAGAAAAATGAAACGGAATGGGAAACTTCAAACGAAGAAACTCGTATTCCTGCACGCTCCATTTTTGTGGCAACAGGTACACAACCGAATACCGCTTATGAATTCGAACATAGAGGCACGTTTAATCGCCAAGGTTTACAATATCAACATTATGAAGACCTGGATGGTGAACTCACTATTCCCCGCGGTATTACCAATGTCAAAGAACCTTCGTTTGGTCCTTTTACTTCTTATCATAAAGACGATCATAGGGTAAGTTTAATTGGTGATACGCATCCTGTGTTTCATGGCAGCGTGGTTAAAGCGATTGCCTCAGGCATGCGCACTTATCCTAAAATTTTAGACGTGCTTAAAAGCCAAATTAATAATCGCGGTTATGACCAAGAATATCAAACGTTTGCGAAAAATATTGATGAATTATTTAAAACGACCATTTCAACCATTGAACGTCGCTCTGAAAACGTGATCGAATTAACAATAAAAGCACCGCTTGCGGCAAAACATTTTCAAGCAGGCCAATTTTATCGCCTACAAAATTATGAAATATTTGCACCGCGCATAGATCACACATCTTTGCAAATTGAACCCATTGCACTTATTGCAACCGATGTGGATAAACAGCATGGCTTATTAAAATTCATGATCATCGAAAGTGGCGCAAGCTCTAAACTTTGCGCGACCTTCAAACCTAATGATCCTGTTTCTTTAATGGGGCCCACAGGTGTACGCGGAAAAATTTCCAAAGAACATGAAACCGTGTTAATCATTGGCAATCAAATCAGTATCGCTGTGTTGCAAAGTTATGGGACTGCATTGCGTCAACAAGGAAATCGTGTTCTTTACCTCGGGCATTTTGCATCTAACAAAGAAGTTTATAATCAAGATGCCATCGAAAAAGCAGCTGATGTTATCATATGGTCCACAAAAAAGGGTGATAGAATTGATGCGCGTCGGCCGCAGGATTATTCTGCGGAAGGCGATGCGCTGGATATTTTATTAACCTATGCTGAAGGAAAATTAGACCCTAACAAATCGCAACTCGATATTCCATTAACTGATGTTGATCGTATCTATATTATCGGGAACACTGATTTATTACGCCGCTTCCAACAAGCAAGGTCTAATGAACTTAAACCTTATTTAGTCAAAAATCCCAGTATTCATGGTTCTGTTTACAGCACTATGCAATGCATGTTAAAAGGCGTGTGCGCTCAATGTTTGCAATGGCAAATAGACCCTGAAACAGGAAAACGTACCAAAGCCGTATTTGCATGCTCATGGCCCGATCAACCGCTGGAGCTTATTGATTTTGATAATCTCGATGAACGCCGCGCGCAAAATCGCCTACAAGAACATATAAGCAACTTATGGGTGGATTACCTATTTAATAAATATCATATCGAACGAGTTTGATTATTACATGAATGTATCACAGCTAGGATTATTAAAAGTTTCAGGCAGTAAAGCTAAAGAGTTACTGCAAGGTCAGTTGACTTGTGATTTAAATGAAGTAACACCTACTCAACCAAGGTTAGGCGCACACTGTAACCCGCAAGGTAGAATCATTAGTTTGTTTCGTATATTTCTTCACAACGATGAATATTATTTACAAATGCCGCGTGAAATGGTTGCTATTGCTTTAAAAGCTTTAAAAAAATATGCCGTTTTCTTTAAAGTAGAACTGAGTGATGCCAGTGATGAATCCATAGGTTTACTTGAACATCTCCCTCTGAGCCAAGGTTATGCCATGATCTATCCTGAAACAACGGAGATGTTTTTACCACATGAACTCAATTTACATCAATTAAATGGCATTAGTTTTACCAAAGGCTGTTATACCGGCCAAGAAATCATTGCACGCATGCAATACCGCGGCAAACTAAAAACGCAATTGCATCTGGCTACATGTGAATACAATTCGATTGTTCGAGGAATGGATATTTTTGATGAAAAAGGCGTTGCTGGAAAAGTTGTTGATTATGAAAATAACAGTTTACTCATTTTGATTCAAGACACGAATCAAGCTCTATTTCTTGACGCTGCTCACACTCAACGAATTTACTTAAACAGGTGAACCATGTCTACTAAGTTACGCATTGTGCTTGCTCAATTGAATCTTTTTGTGGGCGATATTTCTTATAATTTAACCAAACTTATGGATGCAGCTAAACTTGCTAGAGATAGCTTAGCTGCAGATGTGATTGTGTTTCCCGAATTAAGTATCACAGGATATCCGCCAGAAGATTTGTTGTTTAGAAAAGCTTTTTTAGATGAAGCGACCGAAGCTTTATATGAATTTAAAAATAATGTCGAAGGTATTTATTGTGTTATTGGACATCCTTATAAAACAGGCGATGGTTTACATAATGCCTGTTCTGTCATTTATGACGGGGAAATTTTAGGAACTTATCTTAAACAACATTTGCCTAATTACAGTGTATTTGATGAATGCCGTTATTTTGTTCCTGGTGAAAAAAACTGTGTTATTTCCATCAAAGGCATTCCGGTAGGTATCACTATTTGCGAAGACCTTTGGTATGATGCTCCCATACAACGTGCTGCTGAAGAAGGTGCACGTATTATTTTGTCACCCAATGCCTCTCCTTTTGAAGTCGAAAAACATGAACATAGGCAAATCACATTAGCTAAACGCGCTAAAACAGTAGGATTGCCCATTGTCTATGTCAATAATATTGGCGGCCAAGATGAATTAATATTTGATGGCGGATCGATGCTGGTCGATCAAGAAGGAAAAATATGTCAACATGCGGGTTTTTTCACTGAAGCTCTCTTACCTGTGGATGTGGAGTTCACTCCGACTGAAACTTCACTAAAATGTCAGCCCATTGTTATTCCAAGCAAAGAACAACGTATTTATCAAGCACTGGTGTTAGGTGTTCATGATTATATTCACAAAAATCATTTTAAAGGTGCATTGATAGGACTATCAGGCGGCATTGATTCGGCGTTAGCACTGGCTATTGCGGTTGATGCGCTAGGCAAAGATAACGTCACTGCTGTGCTTATGCCATCGCGTTATACCTCTGATATGAGCAATGAAGATGCCATTCAACTCGCCCATAATTTAGGCGTACAGTATGAAACTATTTCCATAGAACCTGTGTTTGAAAGCTTTTTGCAAACATTGGCCCCTGTTTTTGCTGGAAAAAAGCCAGATGTCACCGAAGAAAATCTTCAAGCACGCTGTCGCGGCATGATTTTAATGGCCATTTCCAATAAAACCGGCCGTATAGTGTTGACCACCAGCAATCGCAGTGAATCGGCTGTGGGCTATGCAACACTTTATGGAGACATGGCCGGTGGTTTTTGTGTTTTAAAAGATGTGCCAAAAAGCTTAATTTATCAATTAGCTGATTATCGAAACATGGTAAATTCTGTGATACCACAACGTATCATTGATAGACCACCCAGTGCTGAACTTGCTGCCAATCAAAAAGATGAAGACACACTGCCCGCTTATTCTGTTTTAGATGCTATTCTTGAACTTTATCTCAATCAGGAATTAAGCATTGATGATATCGTTGCCAAAGACTTCCCGCGCGCAACCGTTGAAAAAGTTGTGCAAATGATTCACAAAAGTGAGTATAAGCGCCGTCAAGCACCTGTTGGTACACGCATCGATGATAAATCATTTGGAAAAGATTGGCGTTATCCTATTGCTTCGGGGTTTAAAAAATAGTAGGGTGGGCAAAGGAGCGCTGCGACGTGCCCACCATTTGTGCCACCATTTTGGTGGG
>CAYVRW010000132.1:0-4852 GCA_964453575.1 uncultured Coxiellaceae bacterium
GCAACACCCATAGTCACCCTATCAAGACCAGCCAGATCCGATGCTGTTTTTATTTCTGTATAACCTGCTTCTGCTAATAAATTACGCACTGACTCAGCTTGTTGAAATCCATGTTCCAGCAATAAATAACCTTTGGGTTTTAAATAATGCAAAGCACTAAAAATAATACGGCGAATATCAGCTAAGCCGTTTTCATTAGAAAAAAGTGCCGCATGGGGCTCATGATCATAAACCGATTGCGCCAAGTGAATATCATTTTTTCCAATATAGGGAGGATTGCTCACAATAATATCAAACAAATGCTTAGGCAAAGCATCGCACCAATCACCCTGCTTAAAAATAACATTTTTTATGGTTAATTGTTTTGCATTTTCCTTTGCTACCGCTAAAGCATCTTCACTCAAATCGGTTGCATAAATATCCCAATTGGGCCTTGCTTTAGCCAATGCTAATGCAATAGCACCTGAACCTGTGCCCAAGTCAGCAACCTTTTTTACATCCCCTGTTATTTGCAAGGCTAATTCGACTAACAATTCCGTTTCAGGTCTGGGGATCAACGTTGCAGACGTTACTTGCAAATCCAGAGACCAAAAAGATTGGCGTCCTGTTAAATAAGCGACAGGCTCACCTGTCATATTTCTATCCATAAGTTTTGCAAATGCTGCCTGCTGCATAGTTGTTAACATGTGTTCAGAATGAGTGTGCAAATAAGCACGATTTACTTGTAACACATGGGCTAATAAAATTTCTGCGTCTAATCTTTTATTAACATCGTAACTTGCAAGCAACGTTGAGATTGACATTTAATCACCCATCGCTGCCAATAAATCAGCCTGATATTCACGTACCAATGCATCAATAACAGGATTTAAATCACCTTCTATAATGTCTGGCAATTGATACAAGGTTAAATTAATCCTATGGTCTGTCAAACGGCCTTGCGGAAAATTATAAGTGCGAATGCGCTCGGATCGATCGCCTGTTCCCACTAAATTACGCCGTGTTTCTGCTTGTTCTTGCTGCTGTTTGTTGCGTTCTGCTGCCAATAATCTTGATTGTAATAATGACATCGCGCGCGCACGGTTTTTGTGTTGCGAACGTTCATCCTGACATTCCACTACAGTGCCTGTTGGAATATGGGTGATACGAATAGCCGAATCGGTTTTTTGCACATGCTGCCCGCCTGCGCCGGATGCCCGAAAAGTATCAATACGTAAATCGGCTGGATTAATCTCGACTTCTTCAATTTCATCGACTTCAGGTAATACAGCGACGGTACACGTTGAAGTATGAATACGCCCTTGGGCTTCAGTGGCAGGAACACGCTGCACACGGTGCACGCCTGATTCAAATTTAAAAAGTGAATAAGCGCCTTGTCCAATCACACGGGTGATAACTTCTTTATAGCCGCCATGCTCGCCATAATTTGAGCTGATCATTTCCACTTGCCAGCCTTTTGATTCAGCATAACGGGTGTACATGCGATAAAGATCGCCAGCAAAAATAGCTGCTTCATCCCCGCCCGCGCCTGCACGAATTTCTAAAAATATATTGCTGTCATCATTAGGGTCACGCGGCAGCAATAACAACTGTAATGTTTCTTCTAATTGTTGTAATTCATCTTGTGCATGATGCAATTCCTGTTTTGCTAACGCTTGCATTTCAGGATCATTTAATAATTCTTTTGCGTCTGCAATGTTTTGCAAACAGGACTCATAACGTTTAAAAGCAGTCACTATAGGTTCAAGCTGAGCATATTCTTTTGATAAATCACGAAAACGGTTTTGTTGTGAAATAACATCTGATTCAGAAAGCAAAGCACTCACTTCTTCGTGACGCTCAACAAGTGATTGTAATTTTTTTTGTATAGAAGGCTTCATGTTAGACTCGTAAACTTAAGTTAAGTTCCAGTATCTGGAATGGCAAATAATTGTTGCGCAAATTGCAGCATCTCTAAACGTCCTTCATAGCCTGCCTGACGCAATTGCACACTAGGTGTATGTAACAGTTTGTTGGTAAGTGCATGAGCAAAATTTGCGATGACTTCGGAAGGATCATCACCGCGTTTTAATTGCCGTTTTGCTTTCGTTAATTCAGTCTGACACAAGGCTTCTATTTGCTCGCGGTAAGCTCGTATCGTAGTTGCAACCTTATCAAGCGAAGTTAACCATAGCATAAACTCAAAACTTTTTTGCTTAATCATTTCTTCTGCTTTTTCAGCAGCATGTTCGCGCCCCTGCACATTTTGCTGAATAATTTCTTTAAGATCATCCATGGAATAAAGATGCACCTGCTCACATTCCGAAATACTTATCTCAATGTCTCTAGGCATAGCAATATCCATGATAAAAAGTGGTTTATGCCGTGTTTTAATCATGGATTTAGTGACAATAGGTGCAGCACCGCCTGTTGCGGAAATCACGATATCTGCTTCTGTTAGCGCACTTGTAAGCGCGTCCAAACTGATGACCTCTGCTGCATATTTTTTTGCAAGCAATGACGCATTATCTTTATTTCGATTAGCAATAATAATTTTTTTGAATGCTATATTTTTAAAATGACGTAAAGCCAAATCGATGGTGGCGCCAGCTCCAATTAACAACAATGTCGCTTGATCAAATGAGATTGGCACTGTTTTTTTAATAAAATTCACCGCAGCAGACGATACCGACACCGGACATGCACCTATTGCGGTGTGGGTTCGCACTTCTTTAGCAACACCTAACACTTGTTGAAATAAACGATTAAATAAAGGGCCCACTGCTCCTGTTGCACAACTTTCTGAAAAAGCTTCCTTCATCTGGCCTAAAATTTGTGATTCGCCCAACACCATGGAATCTAAACCGCAGGCTACTCTCATCATATGCTGCACTGCATCCAAATCATGGTAACAGTACATGAAAGGTTCGATGTCATGGCGGGCAAGGCCATGTTGTCTGCCATACCATTCGATAACGGCATCAACGTCATCGGCAGCACAGTACAATTCCGAACGGTTACAGGTGGACAAAATAACCGCTTCTTGAATATTTTCATGGGTCGTCAAATCATTTAAATAAAGTGCCAGCTTATCTTGGGCGAACACAACTTTTTCGCGTAGCGCAATCTCGGCGGTTTTATGATTGATTCCACATGCAAGAATTGGCATAGAAGGTTTCTGATAATAAAGTGCGTGTATTCTAAGCTAAATTACGCGAAAAACCAAATAAATCCCTCCTCCACGCTTTTTGTGGAGGGAACAACCTCCCTCTCCCCTCCAATGCTTTTTATTGGAGGGGAGAGATGGAGAGGGGAGGTGTTAATCCGGCGCATGCAACTGATTCATAACCTTCTGATACTGCCCAGCAAGTAACAACGGCAGCATTTTATAAACCTTATCCAATGCTTCATTTATGCTCAACAACTCCTCTTTTCTGGGAGGTTTTAATACATAATCAAGCACTTCCCCACTATGGGTAGGGCGTCCTATGCCTATTCTTAAACGATAAAACTGTTTGGTATGAAGATGATTAATAATATCGGTTAAACCATTATGACCACCAGCACCACCCTCATATTTCAGCCGAATATCGCCTACTGGCAAATCCAGCTCATCATGCGCGATCAAAATCGCATGAGAGGGAATTTTATAAAAATTGAGCAAAGATTGCACTGATCGCCCGCTGTTATTCATATAAGTAGTGGGAATCAAAAGATGATATTCATGACCATCCAAATTGGCAATCCCATGCAAGCCATGAAATTTAGCTGTCTTTTTAAGTGTGGTGTGTGAAATGCGGGCGAGTTCTGAGACAAACCAGGCCCCTGCGTTATGCCTGGTATGTTCGTATTCAGCACCTGGATTGCCCAGGCCAACAATGAGTTGAATGCCGGTTTGATGCATGTTGACTCACTTATTTAGCTTCGCCGCCTTCAGCTGGTTGATCAGCAGCAGGTGTTGCAGCAGCGCCTTCTTCACCTTCAGCAGGCACAGCGCCTTCTTCGCCTTCAGCAGGAGCAGCTTCAACGACTTCTTCCTCAATAATCTTAGGTATATGCAAGGAAACCACAGGTGCATCATGGCCTTCAACACCATGAGCAAACGCCACAAGTTCAACGCCTTTTGGCAGTTTGAGATGGGTTAAATGCAACACATCGTTAAGGACCATATTGCTAACATCGACTTCAATGAATTCTGGCAAATCGGCTGGTAAACAAGAGATTTCGACATCACTTATCACATGTGAAAACACGGCGCCTTCTTTAATACCTGGAGCTTCTTCTTGACCTTTGAAATGCAACGGAATGCGCATGTTCAATTTTTGATCTGCTCTTACTCGCAAGAAATCCATATGTAAAATGCGCGGCTTGGCCGGATGTCTTTGCATGGCTTTCAAAATAACTTTTTCAGCTTTTTTTCCAATATTGATTGTCAAAATATGTGAATAAAACGCTTCATGTGACAATGCATGCATCGTTTTTTTATGATCTAAAACCAGAGATACTGGCTTTTCTCCCGCCCCATAAACAACGGCAGGGACCTTATCCGCGACACGTAGGCGGCGGCTCGCACCTCTCCCTATGTTTTCACGAACTTCGGCATTAAGTTCAAATTTTATAGCTGACATGATTCACTCCGAAAATAATAATAAAATACCCATCACTTGCGACCAGGATGGGAAGGCGGGTATTTTACATGAAATTACTGGAAAAGCCACTTTAATCGTAATTAACGCGAAATCCCCCCGCCGTGCAAAAAGAAAAAGCGCACGGCGACCCCCTTCTTCGAAGGGGGTTTTTTAATCTAAAAACATACGACTCAAAGACCCTGACCCACTAATACGTCGAATGGCCTCCGCAATCATATGACTCA
>CAYVRW010000133.1:0-4760 GCA_964453575.1 uncultured Coxiellaceae bacterium
CGACCGTCAGGGAGTGTCAAAACACTCCCTGACGGTCGCGGCTCTGTAGCTGGTTTCACCTTACTCGAAGTCCTCATCAGCCTCTTCATCCTTTCTTTTATTCTACTTAGCTTTAATAGCGTCTTATTATTAACAACCCGCCAAACCTATGAGAATTATTATTTTTCAACTGCAAGTCATCAAATGATAGCCATGATAGAACGATTGTATGCTTTGAAAAATGCCGAAGGTTTAGATGAGCAAATAAATACATGGAATACTCAAAACAAACAGCTTTTACCGCAAGGCATAGGCACTGTTACAGGTTCTTATCCTTCATACACCATAACTATTTGCTGGGGGAAGAAAGATCATTGTTTAACAAAAAATATCAAATATTAGGGATTACTCTAATAGAATTATTATGTTCATTATTGATTTCTAGTGTAATACTTAGCGCTGTTATAGCTATCTATAGTCTAGTGCAAAAACATTTTAAACAGCAAACAGCATTACATAATTTAACCGAAAACAGTCGTATTGTAGAACAGTTGTGGATGACAGCTATACATTCCGCCGCTTATAGAGGTTGTTTTAAAGCTGCAAAAATTAATATATCACCATATTATCATGCTGATGTGAAAACCGGTACTGATGCATTTAGCATCGATGATGTAGATGCTTTAGGTGATGATGTGTTATTTGATATGAAAGATAATGATGTGATTTATGCAACGAATAGTCATAACTTGTCAGTCAATGATGATATTTTGATTTCAGATTGTGAAACCTTAGAACTTGCTAAAGTAAAAAATGTTACAATATCATCTAATAATCAAAAAATTACAATTTATAAACCATTAAATAAATTATATAAAAAATTTTCTCAAATCAATACTTATCAACGTGACTCTTATTATATTGGCAATACCCATCGATTTGATCAGCATCATCAGATGATTTACGCGCTTTATCAAATAAAAAATGGTAAAAAAACAGAAATCATGGAAGGAATTAATGATATGAAAATAACAGTTAGCATGTTGAAAGAAGGTGTCATGATAGATCAACCGCTGACAACATTAACTGAAGATGTGGTGGGAATATCGATTGCGCTCAAGCATGATTTAAATAAAATCCAATACAGTTATGTTGCGATACGTTAAACAGCAAGGCGTTGTCCTTATCACAGTGTTATTATTTTTCCAACTTATCACGATGATAGGGCTTTATTTATTGCAAACAACTTTTTTATCGCAAAAAACCAATAATACCTATTGGCAACATTATGCCTTGTTTTTAGCTGCTAATAATCAATTACGCATTATTGAGTCAAGTGATTTAATCGAATCATGTCATATAAAGCCCATAACACGGGTTGATTTGTTAACAAGACCGTTTAATTGGTGGGAAACGCATGCGTGTATTGGAAAAATGGATGATGTCACTTATTATTACGTGGTTGAGCCGCTGAATGTGAATTCATGTATAAGCCATGATCGCATTACGTTATTGGCATATAGCAAAAATAAAGTTTTCAGAGAAATCTTGCAAAGTGTCATTGTAAAACTGGATAATGCTAAACGCGATTGCGCAGAAGATTCTGATGTTAATTTAGGAAGACAATCGTGGCGCAGGCTTTAACACAGCTCTGTTACCCCTGTGCATGTCAACACAGCTCTGTCACCCCGCACAAATTTTTGCTCACGGCTCTCTATAAGAAAACAGCTGTGTATACAAAAATTTTGCGGGGTGACAGAGCTGTGATTGTCCTCGAAATTATTGACATGCACAGGGTGACAAATGGAAGGAATGCCAATAACATTTTTTTCCATGAAAAATTGAAATTTATTTCCAATTTTTCATGGAAGTTTTAAGTTAACCGCATTTCTGTTTTGCTGAGACAGCATCAATTTGTTCTTGCTTTGACTCTGGTTGAGTCGATGGATTTTGTTCTTGTTCCACTTTTTCCTTGAATAGTCTCCATTCACCTTCATATTCTCTTATTTTTTGTCCGTATTTTTTTATTTTTTCTGCATACGTATCTTTTAATAAAACATTTATTGCGGGTAATCGAGTAAGTGATACCGTGAGTGGTGTGTTTGCTGTTGGGCATTTATTATAATGTTTAAAATGTTCCACAAGTTCAGCGCGTCCATAAGTATGCCCTGTTTCTGGAAGCGTTACTGGATCATCGGGGATTCCATGCGATAGTCCGCAATACTTTTTCTCAAAATTATCTACTGAATCACTAAGTTTATTTAGCTTCATGCTAAGGGATTTATTGAGTTCGTGTTTTCCTAAAGCATAGATGCGTTGCTTTATAGTTTCCATACGGTTATCAAAAGTGGGTGTAGTATCTTCTTTTGGTACCAGTTGCATTACAAACACATACTCACGATCATGAATATGCACCCATTCCGAATACTTAATCAATATAATATAGGACAAAAGAGTTGCAATTTCTATACCTACTCCTTCGTGAAATACCTCAACAACCGATCTTTCATCCCGAAGAGGGTTACACATAATTATCACACCCACTATGAGGGCTGTTATACATTTTAGGTTATCATTTCTTTCCGGATCTTCTGGCATGGAATCATCAAACATTTTTAGAGCCATCATTATTAATACAATACTAGGTAACATTATACTGTTAAGTTGATCTGTGTCTGTGTATTCCATAATCTCGTTTTCGATAGTTTCGCTATACATCAACCCTAAAAAACCTAGAAAAGCAGTATCTACGGTTAAAATTCCTTTAAGTATACTTTTTAGTATATCTAGCCCTGTTCGATTTAAAAATATATTTGCTATGGGTTCTGGTGCTCTATCTCTCATTTCACTGGCCTCTCATTATTAATTCGATCAACTATATAGCAAAAACATTAAGGTAATATTAAAATTAATCAATATCGTTAAATTTACGCGCATATTTTGACCATAATTGATTTTCGAAAGAAACGAAAATTTACGCCAAAGCCTTGCAAATGGTGCTCATAACACTAGATAATGCTAAGCGCGATTGCGCTGAAAGTTATGCATATCTTAGCGCAGACTTTGAAGTTTAGAACGGAAAATAAACAATAAAGGGTATGAAAAAAATGAAATTAAAGGACAAAGTAATTTTCATCACGGGCGCTAGCCGTGGTATTGGTCGAGAGATAGCATTACGTTGTGCACAAGATGGTGCAAAAATTGTTGTAGCAGCCAAAACGGATAAACCCCATCCTACCTTAAAAGGCACGATTTATAGTGTTGCAAAAGAAATTGAAGATGCTGGTGGTACTGCCATGCCTATACAATTGGATATTCGTGATGAAGCAGGAGTTTATGCTGCTATTGCTAAAACCGTAGAGGAGTGGGGCGGCATAGATGTTTTGATTAATAACGCGAGCGCGATTTATCTTGCTCCGACGTTAGATACTCCTATGAAACGTTTTGATTTAATGTTTGGTGTCAATGTGCGCGGTACTTATTTATGTTCGCAAGCTTGCATTCCGCATTTAAAACATGCTGCCAATCCCCATATTTTAAATTTATCACCGCCTTTAAATATGGAGCCCAAATGGTTTAAAGACCATTTGGCTTACACCATGTCTAAGTATGGTATGAGTATGTGCACATTAGGGATGGCTGCAGAATTAAAATCGTTTGGCATTGCAGTGAACTCCTTATGGCCGCGTACGACGATTGCAACGGCGGCTGTGGAAGTGCATTTTCCTAAAGAAATTCTCCATGCGAGCCGTACACCTCAAATTATGTCAGATGCTGCTTATGAAATTATAACCAGCGATAGTCATTTGGTAACGGGCAATTTTTTCGTTGATGAAGATTTTTTAAAAACACGTGGTGTGTTGGATTTTAGTCGTTATGCGATTAATCCTGGGGTTCCGCTTTGTACGGATTTGTTTTTGAACTAAGAAAAAACCCCCTTTGAAAAAGGGGGTCGACGCGTCAGCGTCGGGGGGATTTTCTAATGCAAATAAGCTCCACTTCAAAATTTATATTATGTTTAACGCTGCTTACCACATGTTGTACTTCTTATGGTTGGGTAAAATCCAAATCTAAGCCAAAACCACGGCATAATTATAAAAATGAATATAAATATGAGAAGGTTGCAGAATGCACCACACTATTGTGTCAACCTGTTCATCTGATTGCAGTTCTTACCGGCGGTGCAGGTTTTTTAAAATTAGGTCAAAGTCAATCTCTGACTACGGATGGTGTTATAAATACTTACACACCCAATAAAGATGGTGTTTCAAAAATCATGTGGGGCGCCGCAGTCGGTGAAGAATTTATTTTTAACTCCGGTTGGGCAGTGGATGTCACCACGGGTTATTATCAAATCGGAACCGTGGAGGCCAAGGGCGCTGCCTTGCAAGGTGCTACGACATATAATTATCAATATTCTGTTAATAGTAAACAATATTTACTTGAAGCGAAAATCCTTAATGGTACACCTGGTGGTTTACATGTGTATGGGTTACTTGGGGTAGGTGGGGCCTTTACCACCTTAGGTCATTACCAAACAACACCTGCAACAGTGATAACGCCGCACTTTCAATCAAAAACAAACTATAATTTTGCGTACAGTGCAGGCATTGGCTTCGATTATGATGTGCTGTCTTTTGCACGTTTAGGCTTAGGCTATAAATTTGTAGGCATGGGTCGTGCTTATTTAGGCGAAGGAAGAATAGGTACAGATATTTCTTCCACATCCTTGGGTCAAAATGCATTAAATGATCAAGAAGACAAAGCGCACTTCACGATGT
>CAYVRW010000134.1:0-4443 GCA_964453575.1 uncultured Coxiellaceae bacterium
CCCATGCGATCACGTCTAACTTTAGATAAAGTGACTTCAACACCGCATTTTTCACAGATAACGCCACGATGTTTCAGGCGCTTGTATTTACCGCATAAACATTCATAATCTTTGATAGGACCAAATATTTTTGCACAAAATAGTCCATCACGCTCCGGTTTAAACGTACGATAGTTGATGGTTTCTGGCTTTTTCACTTCGCCATAAGACCATGAACGAATCATATCCGGAGATGCTAAACTAATATGTATAGCATCAAACTCTTCGAGCTGTGTTTGCTGTTTGACTAGACTCAGTAAATCTTTACTCAGTATATCTCTCAAGGTCCACCCCCATGCGGATTACACACGAGATTCTCGCTTTGGCGAAAATCTTTGAATACACATAAAAAACGAAAAAAATCCCCACCTACGTGGGGATTGTGAAGCTACGTTTACTCCAGTTCCATATTAATTGCTAAGGAACGAATTTCTTTAATCAACACATTAAATGCTTCAGGCATATTTGACTCCATGTAGTGATCACCATCCACGATGTTTTTATACATCCTGGTTCGACCGGCAACATCGTCGGACTTAACAGTTAACATTTCTTGTAAAGTATAAGCTGCACCGTATGCCTCAAGTGCCCACACTTCCATTTCACCAAACCGTTGGCCACCGAACTGTGCTTTACCGCCTAAAGGTTGTTGTGTAACCAAACTATAAGATCCGGTTGAACGTGCATGCATTTTATCATCAACCAAATGATTAAGTTTCATCATGTACATATAACCTACGGTAACAGGCCGGTCAAAAGCTCTGCCAGTACGTCCGTCGAAAAGCACTGTTTGTCCACTCTCAGGAAGTCCTGCTAGTTTAAGCATTTTTTTAATTTCATCTTCATTAGCACCATCAAATACTGGCGTTGCCATTGGAACTCCGCCACGTAAATTATGCGCTAAACTCATAACTTCCTCGTCGCTCAAACCAGATATATTTTCGGTGCGTGTTTCGCCATCATTGTAAACTGAGGTCAAAAACTGACGGATATTTTTAACGGACTGCTGTTGCTCAATCAGTTTGCCAATTTTTAAACCTAATCCTTTAGCTGCCCAACCTAAATGTGATTCTAAAACTTGACCGATATTCATACGAGAAGGAACACCTAATGGATTTAATACAATATCCACCGGTGTGCCATCGGCCATATATGGCATATCTTCAACAGGAACAATGGTTGAAATAACACCTTTGTTTCCATGTCGGCCTGCCATTTTATCGCCTGGTTGAATACGACGTTTAACCGCCAAATAAACTTTTACAATTTTGAGAACACCGGGTGCTAAATCATCACCTTGTGTTATTTTGTTACGTTTTGCATCGTAAGCTTTTTCAAATTCCAAACGTTCTTGTTTGTATTGCTTTGCCGCTGTCTCAAGGAGTTTATTGGTTTTAGCTTCTTTAAGCCTAATTTCAAACCATTTTTCGCGAGGAACTTCTGCCAAATAAGCTTTAGTAATTTTGCTGCCTTTCTTCAGCTTATTCGGGCCGCCTTCTGCGGTGCGATTCATCAGTAATTTTTCTATACGTTGGAAAATATCATTTTCACGAATACGTAACTCATCACTTAAATCTTGTTTGACGGTGGCTAATTCATTTTTTTCGATATCAAGTACGCGCGCATCTTTTTCTACACCTTCACGAGTAAAGACGTGTACATCGATAACCGTACCTTCCATACCAGTTGGAACGCGTAATGAAGTATCTTTCACATCGGAAGCTTTTTCACCGAAAATCGCTCTAAGCAATTTTTCTTCCGGTGTCAATTGGGTTTCACCTTTTGGCGTAACCTTACCTACCAAGATATCGCCTGATTTTACTTCCGCTCCGATATAAACAATACCGCATTCATCTAATTTGGATAATGCGCTTTCGCCTACATTTGGAATATCCGCTGAAATTTCTTCAATGCCTAATTTTGTATCACGCGCAACACAAGTAAGTTCTTCGATATGTATGCTAGTGAATCGATCTTCTTGCACAACTCTTTCCGATATTAAAATAGAGTCTTCAAAGTTGTATCCATTCCATGGCATAAATGCGACAAGTAAATTTTGGCCTAAGGCAAGTTCACCCAAATCAGTGGATTGACCATCGGCTAAGACATCGCCTCTTTCAATGGTATCGCCTTGTTCAACAAGGGGTCTCTGATTAATACAGGTGTCTTGGTTGGTTCGGGTATATTTAGTGAGGTTGTAAATATCCACACCTGTTTTACCGGACTCCGCTTCTTGGTCATTCACACGTACTACGATACGTGATGCATCTACGTAATCCACAATACCGCCACGCTTAGCAACCACTGTTACGCCTGAGTCTTTAGCAACCATACGTTCTATACCGGTACCAACAAGTGGTTTTTCAGTTTTCAAGGTAGGAACGGCTTGACGTTGCATGTTTGAACCCATTAACGCACGGTTTGCATCATCATGCTCTAAGAAAGGAATGAGTGCTGCAGCAACTGACACAATCTGCTTGGGTGAAACATCCATAAACTCAACTTTATCAGGTGTTGTTAATGTGGATTCACCTTTGTGTCGAACAGGAATAAGGGCATCGGTTAATCGGCCTTTGGCATCTTGGGTAGCATTTGCTTGCGCAATAACGTAATCGCCCTCTTCAATGGCAGAAAGATAAATCACTTCATCGGTTACCTTACCATTAACTACTTTACGATAAGGACTTTCTAAAAATCCATACGAATTGGTACGAGCGTAAACAGCCAGGGAATTGATTAATCCAATATTTGGACCTTCAGGTGTCTCAATCGGACAAACACGACCGTAATGCGTAGGATGTACGTCACGCACTTCGAAACTTGCTCTTTCTCGGGTCAAACCACCTGGTCCAAGCGCTGATACACGACGTTTGTGTGTGATTTCAGATAATGGATTATTTTGATCCATAAATTGCGATAATTGACTTGATCCAAAAAATTCTTTAATTGCTGCAGAGACAGGCTTAGCATTAATCAAATCCTGCGGCATTAAGTTTTCTGATTCAGAAAGGCTTAAACGTTCTTTAACAGCACGTTCAACACGAACTAAACCGACACGAAATTGATTTTCGGTCATCTCACCTACGCTACGCACACGACGATTGCCCAAATGATCAATATCATCGACATTGCCTTCACCATTGCGAATGCTGATTAAGGTCTTCAGTACGTCAATAATATCTTCTTTAGTCAATATACCGAGCCCTGTGACCTCTTTTCTACCCACACGTCGATTGAACTTCATGCGGCCTACATCGGATAGATCATATCTTTCCGGTGTAAAAAATAAATTTTTAAATAAAGCTTCTGCAGCATCTTTAGTCGGTGGTTCACCGGGCCGCATCATTCTATATATTTCAACTAATGCTTCTAAGGCATTGGTTGTAGGATCAACCCGTAATGTATCAGATATGTAAGAGCCATGATCGATATCATTAATATAGAGTGTTTCGAATTTTTTAAGTTTGGCCGCAACAAAAGCTTTTAATATATCGGCAGTGATAACATCATTTGCATTTGCCAAAATTTCGCCGGTTTCTGGATGAATAACGGTTTTAGCTAATACTTTGCCTAACACATAATCGGTAGGCACATCTAATTTTTTTATACCCGCTTTTTCTAATTGCTGAATATGACGAACGGTAATTCGACGGCCTTTTTCAATGATAACTTTGCCAGCTTTCTTAATTTCAAACGGTGCAATTTCACCTCGTAACCTTTCTGGAATTAAGTCTAAGCTAAATTCATCTCCAACAATATGAAACACGTTATTTTCGAAGAACATCGCTAAGATATTTTCTACAGAATAATCTAATGCTCGTAATATGATGGTGACGGGTAGTTTGCGGCGGCGATCGATACGGGCAAATATGCAGTCTTTAGGATCAAATTCAAAATCTAACCATGATCCACGATAAGGTATGATACGCGCTGAAAATAATAATTTACCAGAGGAATGTGTTTTACCTCGGTCATGCTCAAAAAATACTCCTGGTGAGCGATGTAATTGTGATACGATCACTCGTTCCGTACCATTAATTACAAAAGTACCATGATCCGTCATTAACGGAATTTCACCCATGTAGACTTCTTGTTCTTTAATATCTTTTACAACTTTAGTATCGCCCGGAGCGTCTTTATCATAGTGAATCAATCTTACTTTTACACGTAACGACGCACCATAAGTTAATCCTCGCATCCGGCATTCTTTAACATCAAAAACAGGCTCGCCTAAGCGATAGCTCACATAGTTTAATTCTGCATTGCCTGAAAAACTAATAATAGGAAATACCGATTTAAATGCCGCATGCAGCCCGTAAAATTCTCTATGATCTGGATCTACATTTTCCTGCAAAAATCTATGATATGATTCTAACTGAAGCTCAAGTAATGGCGGTGTTTCGA
>CAYVRW010000135.1:0-4146 GCA_964453575.1 uncultured Coxiellaceae bacterium
CTATTAATTTCATTTGCCTCAGTAAATGCTGTCTTATTTACCCCAGCATTGCCTAACATTGCTCATTTTTTTGGGATAGGCGAAGACACCGCACAACAAACCATCACATGGTTTTTAGTGGGTTATGCGTTGGGACAACTAGTCTATGGCCCCATCGCAAATCGATTTGGCAGAAAACCAGCACTTTATGTAGGTATTGGTCTACAAATTGTGAGCAGCCTATTATGTGTGTTAGCAGGGATTATTCATGAATACTGGTTACTGGTGGCCGCACGATTTTTATTAGCTTTAGGATCAGGTGTGGGATTAAAGATGACATTCACGTTGGTTAACGAATGTTACGAACCAAAAATGGCCAGTCAAAAAATATCTTACTTAATACTGGCCTTTGCAATCACACCAGGCCTGGGTGTCGCTCTCGGCGGAATTTTAAATACCTACTATGGTTGGACAAGTTGTTTCTATGCCGGTGCCATGTATGGCTTGGCGCTTCTATTTTTTGTTGCTCGCTTACCGGAAACACAAAAAACATTAGATCTCGACGCACTTAAACTGAAACATTTGTTGAATGACTATAGTAACCAATTTAAAAATACACAATTAATATCTGGTGGATTATTAATGGGTAGCTCTACCTGCTTTGTTTATGTTTTTGCGGCAGTCGCGCCTTTTATTGCCATTAATATTTTTGGTCTAGATAGTACAGAATATGGTATAGCAAATATTTTGCCGCCAATTGGTTTAATACTCGGTTCAATAGTTAGCGCAAAGCTTTCTAAAACATATTCTTTTGAATCCATTCTACGAGCAGGAATAGGGATAGCAAGTATAGGTTCGATATGGATGTTCATTGCTATGTTAATGCCTTTTTCAATATTTTTTTCGCTATTTTTTCCTATGATGCTCATTTATTTTGGCTTGTGTTTTGTTATTGCAAATGCTTCTACTGTTGCAATGAGTCATGTTAGCGATAAAGCACATGGTTCTGCCGTGATGAATTTTATCAATATGGGACTCGCCACTTTGGTTGTGTTGTCCTTAAGTTTGTTTCCCATGAAAACATTGTTGTTGCCGATTATTTACATTGCTTTGAGTATACTCATGATGGGTATATTTAAATGGGTTAGAAGAAGTATCTGAAATCAATTAATAAAAAATAGCATTGAAGATTGGAAATCAAACCAATAAAATAATCTATTAAGCTAACGTAATAATTAGGAAATTGTATGTTAAAAAAAATCGCGTTTACCATGTATCCAGTAAAAGATTTAGAAAGAGCAAAGGATTTTTACCTAAAGAATTTTGCTCTCAATCCAAGTAAAATTTCTGCTAATGGCGCTTGGGTAGAATATGATTTACCACAAGGCGGATGTTTTGCAATAACAACCTTAGCAGAAGGTGTAGAACCAAGTAGTCGTGCTGGTGGTAGTGTTGCATTTGAAGTTGAAGATTTAGATGCATTGGTTACAAAACTCAAATCCAATCATGTCAAATTTACATTAGATATTTTTCCTTCTCCGGTATGCAGAATGGCAGTAATGGTCGATTCAGAAGGAAATTCGGTCATATTACATGAATTAAACAAATGAAAATAAAATAGACTTATGTGAATAAGACTTCTAACATGCAAAAACGTGACGAAGCAACTATGTTAATTTAATATTAGAAGTTGCAAAAAATGATGCACAATAATATTAGCTTGGATTTAAGCGATGTGATCATACAACGAAACTGATGCGCCATTTCTCGCAGCCATTTATGGGAATTACACCCACCAATTTTTTGATGGAAAAAATCTTTTAACACAACACAGTTTCGACAACTGGATTTCCTGACTGGAAATGACCTAAAAATTCCCCTTAAAAGCGATCCTGCCTTCAAGGGGGTTTGATTTTAGTTTTTTAGTCTAACTGCTTTTGAAGGCTGAAGTTCCTGAAGTTCTGTGATCACAGGATTTTTATATCCCTTTAATAAAGCAGTTCTTCCATCGTCATAGCATTTGTAGCCATATTCTTTATCAAAGGTATGTTTATCTACCTCTTTTAGAGAAATAGCATATCTGCCAGTTTCCAGGTCTACGTAATCTTTATTTAATCCATATTTTTCTAAATTTACTTCATATCCTTTAACATAAAGAATAGTAACGGTATTGTTTTGATTCCTTTTTGCAATAAAACCCTGAGAAAAGATATCTAGCTTCCAAAGTAAAAGCCCTGAACGTATAGCAAACTCTGGAAAATATATGCCCTTTTCACTAAGGCGTGATTTTGCATACCATATTTCGAATGTCTCTTGTCTTGTATTACTCATGATAAAAACCTCTCATAAATTAAAAGTTAAAAGAGGCTAAAAGCAGAATCGAATGAAAAAAATTAGATGAAACGCTTTAGCCGTATTTGTTATGCGCTCGCAAGCTGTAGCTCAAATCAGCGCAGAAGATAATAATACTACCAATTATTTTACAATGCAAGAAAAATGTACAAAATATACGATAATGGTGTAATTAGCGTTAGAACTGATGAAATATCCTCAATTAATCAATAAATTAGTAGCAAGTCAAAAACGGTATCTTCATCTCAACAAAACCCACCATAGCAACATAGCTGCAGCAGGTTCATCATTTTAGATGTCAATATCTAAAGCTTATCATTTAAATTTCATTTTTTTGTGCGCCCCGTTTTCTAACTCTGAACATGGTACATCACGTTGATGCTTATGGTTTGAACCTGTCGTAACCTGCTTATCAGAATTCATCAGAGAACAATTAATCGATTTTTCTATTGTTAAAGCCTGATTAAATCGGTTTACATTAAAAAATGATACCCTTTTTAGTTTCTCTGATGAATTATTTTCTGGTTGATTATATTCAGCAATCATATCAATAAGAACCTTTGGTAGTTGATCACTCGTTCCTTGATCAATGGATCGCCAAACATTGTTCTTGCGAAGTTCATTATAGTTGTAAATTTCTTCTAGCGTTTTAAACTGAGTTTCAGTTAATTGATTAAAGTCTGCATCATTAGGAGTCGTCAAAGATTGTTTACGGAGTGCAAGTAATGCCGGCATTGTACTATGACCATCAAACCTGCTGAGAAATTCATAGAAGTATTGATGATTATGAATAATTGCATTATAGCTTAATAGCAAATTGACAGTAGAAAGTTCATTCGAATCAATTGCGATATCCAATGCTGTTCTACCATACATATTTCGTAATTCCAGCATTGCTTTGGCTTCAATGAGCTCACGAAGAATTTCAGTGTAACCATAACTGGCAGCTATATGCAGTGCGCTATGCCCAGCTTGATCCATGATATCAAGCGAGGCTTTTGCTTGAATAAGATAATGGAGACTCTCTTTTTGATTAGTAAATGCAGCAACCATAAGTGCGGTATCACCGTCTTGAGAAGTCATATCAAGCGATGCCTTGGCTTCAATGAGCTGATGGACAATCTCTGAATGATTTCCGTCGGCAGCAACCATAAGTGCGGTATAACCGTCTTGAGAAGTCATATCAAGCGATGCCTTGGCTTCAATGAGCTGGTGGATAATCTCTGAATGATTTCTGTCGGCAGCAACCATAAGTGCGGTATCACCGTCTTGAGAAGTCATATCAAGCGATGCCTTAGCTTCAATGAGCTGACGGACATTCTCGCTACTGCCATTATATGAAGCTAATATAAGTGCCGTGTCTCCTTTGGGGTTTGCGGTATTAAGGAAGGCTTTAGCGTCAAGAAGTTGGCGGACAATATCGCCGCGATCGTACATGGAAGCTATTATAAGTGCGTTATTTCCATTCTCATCCACGATATCAAGCGAGGCTTTTGCTTCAATTAACTGATAGGCAATATCGCTGTGACCTTTACGGGAGGCTAACATAAGTGCAGTATCCCCATCCTGATTCGCGATATCAAGCGAGGCTTTTGCCTCAAGGAGCTGATGGACAATATCATCGTGACCTTCCTCTGAAGCTACCAAAAGTGCAGTATCCCCATCCTGATTCGCGATATCAAGCGAGGCTTTTGCTTCAATTAATTGATTAACAACGCTAGTGTAACCATTTTTTGCAGCTAGAATTATTGCAGTATTACGAAAGCGATCTTGAGCGTCTAAAGAAGCTTTATTTGTAATCAAATAATTAATAAG
>CAYVRW010000136.1:0-4099 GCA_964453575.1 uncultured Coxiellaceae bacterium
CTGGCATCCAGAACGGACTGGATGCCAGCTAAAAGCATGCTGGCATGACAGAAGGTTAAATTTTCATAGAAGGAAGAACATTTTGTTGTTCAATTAACTCGTTATTAACATTCGTAGATTTAAACATCGATCCCTGCAGCAACGGACTTGAGGATTGCTTCGTAATGTACTTCCTCAATAGTTCAGAAAGAATTCCCTTTCCTGATGTCCATATATCCATTCGTGGGCCACGGCCAAACTCTCTGTAAGCATCCTCCGATTTAATTTGCCAATCTTCAAGATTGAGCTGTTTAAAAAAGTTATATATGCAATCTTTTTGTTCTTTGCTTAAAGGTATATCATTGTCTTTAAACTCAACAAAGGTTTGCACATCAAGCATATGCCAAATCGAGATATGTTGAATACGTTCGCTTAACACAGTATTTCTAAAACAATATTTCAACATATCTTCCAGGCTATCAAGATTAACTTTCACTTTCTCTGGAATGACAATGGGTCCAGCGCCAGGAAACCTGGTTCGATATAATTCTAGTATCGGTTGGTTAAGATATTCTGGAACATCGGAAAGGTTCGCTGTTAACCATTGTTGCAATTCCTGTTGGCTCCAATTTTTGAATAATGACAATATCTTATCCTTTGGATAAAACACATCTAAAACAGCAAGGTCTCCGCCTGTTAAATTATGGGCTTTGCTCTCAAGAACAACCTGAACCAAATCAGATTTTTTATTGGCAAAAGCAATTAACACCGCACCTTCATGTTTTGACAAATCAACTAAGCCGGTCTTCACCATGCTTACTAACTTTGCATCGTCTAAGTGTCTAATGGAGTGTTCAAACAACGTTTCCCCTGTTCTGGAGGAATAATACTGAAAATTCAAATCTTTCATAGAACTTTCAAGAAGCTGAACATATAATTCACTATAGGCTGTATAATTACATAAAAATTCGGAACGTTGTCCCACTGTTAATTTCATAAACGCTTTCAAAATAATGGGTTGTAGTTTCTTATCTTGTGTCACGACGGAATGACCAAGACCTAAAATACTAGCACCCTTATCAACCAATATATCAGCTAATCGATAATGCTTACCGGATGAAACAGTATGATCAAAAGCAGTCGGGCTTTGAGTGATGTCAAATTGATGATCGTTAAGAAACTTTTCAATATCTTGTTTAGCCATTTCATCATTAAAAAATGGTATGATAAAATCGAACAAACTAAATCTGTGTGCGCCGTATTTTTGTATTATTTTATTGATATTAGCATGGGTTAAATCAATAAATTCTAAAAACCCTGGAAATGATTCTACATTTAAATTATACACCGAATCCATAAGCCATAACGCAATCTCATCACCATTCAATCGTTTAAAAAGATCGACCACTTGCGCTTTCAGCTTAGGATTATTAAAACAACTAAATACCTGCCTTACATCCAATCGGTTTAGTGCAGGCAAAGTCGGATCTAATGCGTGAATTGACTTTGATAAATATATGCGTGTTATTTCAGTTAATTTCGACTCTACTATTTTACCAGCATGATCATCCAGCCAGGATTTTAATTCGTGCGCGGACCAAGGCGATAATAAAGATGTAATTTCGCCGTCTGCAAGATGTTGAAGAACATTAGGATCAAGAACATGTTCTTCAATGAATTTTTTCAACACAAACAAACCTGTAGAATGCGCATGCAATAATAAAGTATTTAAAGCTTTGGGATGCTCTGAAAGGTAACCTTTATATTTAACCATAAAATCATTTAATTCAGTTACGGTGGTCAGATGGGTAAAACACGATGATTCGGCAAGACGTTCAAATAATGTCTCGGATGCAACTTCATAATTAAAATTAACCTTATCTCCAAACTGGTCAATGATTCTCCAAATCAATACTCTGTCAGAGATGTCATCTTTTGCTCTTGTGGCCCTTGTATAAATCCAACCAGATAATTTGGTGGAGTCCCATTTTTCCATTTCTTTAATGGCATATTGTTTTATATCAGGAAATCTGAATGCATATTTAATATCATCATAATTAAACGATGCATCATGAGAAAATAAATATTCAAAGACCTTGGCATCGCATTTGCCATTTCTAGCATTGTTCATTATTGCAGGATGAAGCGTCAAATCAGGCTGGTATTTTGCAAGAAATTGAAGTGCCTCATCAGCTTTCCAGGTTGTAATTAATTTTTCTAATAACGTCTGGCCATTTTTTTCAGCTAAGTCGATCTTTAACCCAAACCTATCAATCAATTTTTCTAATGAAAGAAAATCTAATGAAGACATGTGTACGAAGATGGTTAAACTAGTAATATTTTTAATTAACGAAGGAAACATTTCAGGATTTTTTAATACTGTTCCCATTATCATATCCCGATCGATATCAAATAATGCTTCGCCAATTTGTTGACGATTTTCTGAAGAAAGATATTGTAATAAATCGGTAGAAATATTTGAACCAACATAATATCTTTCCCATAATTTTTGACAATTCCAACGGATACTACTATATGCAGTCTCTGTCATGGCTGCATAATGATTTACGATATCTTTGATATGTGCGGCAACATGTGAAATTCGATCTGAATTGATCTGCCAATTGAATTCTAAGGATCGATTAGCCTCATTATAAGATGGTTTTTGTAAAAGATCCCCCACTAATAAACCTTCAATTTCAGCCATTTTGGCAATGAGGTCCATTCTACTGTTCCAATTTCTTCCGAAAAATTTACCATTTATCACAAGAGAATTTGTTTTTGTATTAAATTCTAAAATAAATTTAGCACTGTGATTATCTAATGGAACATTAAATTCTAGCTCAATAATCGGATGACGGTGTGTCACATGTAACAAATGAACGTTATTAGCTTTTTGAATTTCATCAACTAGCGGTTGAATTAATTTTGGCAAATCATCACATGATGGCATGGATGTTTTATTTAATTCAGCAATACTTGCTAGAATATTTTGATGAAATAATGAAAAATAATCTTCCAACGTGAAATTATAGCGTTGTTGCACAAATTGTCTTTCAAAAGATGCGTTGGAACCCACTTTTGCAGAAGCAACATTAAGGTAACCCGAAGCATTTAATTGGCTAGGATTTAAATTTGATTTTAATGTTGCCTCGCAAAAGCCATTATAAATAGCTGAAAGCATTGCAAACTTATCATTATATTTCATATCTGTCCGTATTTTTGCTGCACATTCATCATAAAATGTAACTGGCAAAGCCCTCATCCATTTGAGCATTAATTTACTATAATACACCAGCAATGTCGAAAATCTTTCCACTAAAAGAGTTTCCTGCCCTTGATATTCCACACTTCCCTTCATGGTTTTAATGCTTTTATCGATGACTTCCGTTAATCTTTCCGCCTGCTTTAATATAATTTGCTGCGTAAGATTAGACATTTTATCTTCAAGAGTTAAACTTGAAATCAATGGATTAAGTTCAAGATTGAATTCTTTAAACAATTTTTCAAATTTCTTAGGATTGCTCCAGTCATTAATGCGATTTTCCCAGGCTGATAAGAGATGATGGTTTTCATTGATATGATATTGTTTAAATTCATTTTTATTGTTATCAATCATTTCATATAAGTTAGCAATCACTTTTTCATTATTCTTTTTATTTTTAAAAGCATTCATAAAAAGATTGTTAACTAACTCGGATACCATGTTGTTTTCAACAGCAAACATAATTATCTGTGATAACATTTGTCGTGCGACAGGAGTTTTTGCACAATCATAGGCAAATTCCGTCCAAATGCGTTGCGTGTCTTCATTTAAAACAAGCGCTTTTAGTTTAACAAATTCAATAAAATATGACCGTTGGGAACTATTCAATTTTGACGTGTCTACTTTGCTTTCTTTTAAGGTTTTGGCCTGAACTGCTAATTGATAAATAGAATCAGAATATAGATTAGGTTCGCCAGGATTAATCACCAGTGCTTTTAATTTACTGATTAAGTCAAGCAGTTCTTGTTGTTTTAATTTTTGTTGATCATTTAGTGCTGTTAATTGTGAAAATTCCGACAAACAGTGATCTATTTCAGCAATAGATAGCATGGCGTGCACAAATAATTTTTGATG
>CAYVRW010000137.1:0-4061 GCA_964453575.1 uncultured Coxiellaceae bacterium
CAAAGCGTCAAAGAATATAATCACAATTCATTGAATTCAACAATAAGGAATAAATAAATGAAACGTAAGCCAACAATAATGGATGATGGAGTAAGTTCAAAATTAGGTAATAGACATAGATAGGCCATAGTATCACTCTTTGGTCTAGAAAATTTTCCGTTGCAAAAATAAATGAAACATGTTTTGGAGTACTGTTAAATGAATATTAGATCTATTGGTATTTGTCCTGGTTGCGGTTCTGCTGGATGTCATGGTACTGGTTGTCGTTATACGATACAGCCAGCTGCCGGAGCACCATCATCAGCGTGGAGTAATTACCAAACATACGGTGGCATGTTTAAATGTCATTCTTGTGGGATGGATGGTTCACATGATTCTTGGTGTTCATCCATACAATCTATACAACCCGCATATGGCGCGCCTCGTGCATCTACTAAAGCAACCCCCGCAACACCTCAACCAAAATTTGAAGATTTGGCATTATTAATGCCAGAACCGCCAACGCCACCTAAAGCAGCAACCCATGTACCTCAACCAAAATTATCCGATCTTGCATTTCTAAGTCCAAAAAATAAAATACAAGCACCTGCTAAAGCAGCAACTCCTACGCTTCAATCAAAATTTGATGACTTGGCATTATTAATGCGAAAATCATAGACGCTCTATAATGGTTAAAGATCTGAACAAACATAGAGGCACGCTCTTTTCAAACAGAGTTAAAATTAATGTTAATAAGGATAAATTGATGGAAACCAGAAAAGATGGCTTACAGAATGATGATAAAACACCAAGTACATATATAGTTAATAATTCTTTACAAGAGCAAAAACAAGAATTTGATAAATCACATCGTCCAAAGAAACCACATGTATGGACTGAAGATGATAATCGACGATTTGCTGAGCCTGAAAAAGATTCGTATTTTGACGGACATAATATACGAGATATTGATGGAAGATGTGCTCATTTATGTAAAGGTGACCCTGATTATAGAGAACATCCTAGCGGTAGTTATGTTATGGGCGAAATAGGACTTTCTTTACGGCAATTTAATATAGATATATGTCATTGCAATGTCATCGAGCATACTTTATTGGCCTTAGCGGGTGTTAAAGAAATGCCTTTGAAAAGATGCGTTGTCTTTGATCCTGCGCTAGAAGGTAGAGAAACGTTAGCTCAATTAGATGAATTAGAGAGAAAAAAAGTCGAAGAAAGTTCCATTTTTTTTCGCATACCTTTATCAAATAAGAATGCGATGGAACTACTACAGAAATTTGCAGTGGAAAAAGGAATTGAATTTAATGATTATACTCATACGCTATCTAAAGAAGATAAGCAGTCAAATATTAAATTGATTTGTCTCAATGCTGAAAGCGTTCATCGCAAACTTTTGCCTGACATTATCGAATATTTGAAATCACATTCAGAGGAGGTAAAAAGACATCGTAAGGTAATGTATGAAAACTTATCTGTTAAGCATCAGGAATCAAGCGGATCCTGTTCATGGGGAAGACTTTTTAATAAACGCACAGCGTTGGCAGCTCTCACGGTTACAGTTTCTGCGGCAGCGGCAGCAGCTGCCATGACTTTTGCGAATAGAAGGTAATAAGGATGGTCTTTACAGTAAGTCTACCTAATTCATATTTTATTAACGCTCTGGAAAAATGTATTATGGTCTCCCAGTTATTTTGCGGCTTCCTGCGAAGGAGCTCGATTGGCTAATTGGTTTATCAAAGCCACTTGAGCTAGAATATCTCAATGAAGTATACGAGTTAGAGGAATCTAAGAAAATGGCGTACATAAGTAATGCAGAAAAATTCGGTATAGAGAAAGGCAAACTGGAAGTGGCTAAACATTTGTTAGAAGAAGGCTTTAAACCTGCTCTTATCCGAAAAACCACAGGATTATCTTTAACAAAGATAAAAGCACTACAACAAAAATTGAAACAAGAAAAGCATTAATTATCGTGCGGGACTTTTGCGGGGATCAGTTAGACACCCTTATACACAGTACGACAAATTTAGTGGTCGTCATATGAGTAATATATTAATATAATCAAGTAGTTAAAAATGTTGACCCGGGCTCATAATCCCTTGGTCCTAGGTTCAAGTCCTAGTGGGCCCACTAATAAGTCTTAAATGAAAAAAAATATTTTTAGCCTGAACATTGAAACTTTGATATTGGTTGCTATTTGGAATCATCCATTTGTATTCCAAGGTAGTTTTAAAATAACAAACACTCATGATGATACTCATCAATTATTATTTTTTCGATGTGAAAGCGAATTAAATGATAAAAACGATATTCTTGAAATGGAATATTCACCATTTGATTATCAGTTTACGCATTTATATAGCGAGAAATCAGCAATACCTTTAACAAAAATGGATGATAATTTAGAAAATGCTTTATATATCTTAAAATATTCTCTAAAAGAAACATTACAGAAATTGATAACTCATCCCAAAAACTATTTTACTCAAATTGATGAAATTGCAATGTCATCAATGACTCGACAAATAAAGCAGTATTTGATCTGTCGCGGACAAGAAAAAATGAACAGCGAAGAGATTGGCTTTGCTATATCAATCAGCTTTACTCCAACTGAGAGCGTCAGTAATATGGCGGCGGAAACACTCATAGGATTATAGAGTAACGATGTTTTAACAACCTCATCGCTAAAATTAAAAAGCAAGGATTAATAAATGAAAAGCAGACTATTAACTCTTTTTTTAAACACTGGCTTAATTTTTCTCGTGAATTAAGGAAAATTGCAATAGCGGGCTCAATTTTATAGATCACAGAAACACAAAAAATGACAATACTTGCAACGCATTAACATATAAGGATAATAGCAGACATTTTTACGGGAAAAATATGATTCGCAACAATTCAGACACCGCGTGGAAAGAAATACTGGATGCTTATTTTAAAGATTGCATTGAATATTGTCTGCCCGAGCTAAGCGCATTGATAAACTGGCAAAAATCCTTTGTTTCATTGGATAAAGAGCTTCAAGCCATCACGAAAGGCACCACAAGCGGCAAACGCTTGTTGGATAAACTATTCAAAGTTTATCTAAAAGATGGACGCGAACAATGGGTATTGATCCATATTGAAGTTCAAGGAAAACCTGATGATGAATTTGCTAAACGCATGTTCACCTATGGCTACCGAATCTACGATAAATATCAGCAACCCGTAGTTAGCTGTGCCATTTTGACAGACGATAACAAAGAATGGCGCCCCGATCATTATGAGGTAAATATTGCGGGTTCATATTTAGCCTCTGGTTTTCTGGTAATCAAATTAATTGATTACCATGGCAAACAAAAAGAATTAGAGTCCTCCACGAACCCATTTGCCAGCGTCATTCTGGTTCAATTGGCTGCCTTGGAAGCGAAATATAAACCTGATGAACAAAGAAAACAGATAAAATTTGCCCTGACAAGGCGGCTTTATGAGAAAGGTTTTAGCAAAAAAGAAGTGAGTAATCTTTATAAATTTATTGATTGGTTGATTGGCTTACCCAAGCCGCTTGAGCTAAAATACCTCAATGAAGTATACGAATTAGAGGAATCAAAGAAAATGGCATATATAAGCAGCGCAGAAAAAGTTGGCATGGAAAAAGGTCTAAAAAAAGGCAAGCTTGAAGGCAAGCTTGAAGGTAAACTTGAGGTTGCTGCGCATTTGCTGGAAGAAGGGCTTAAGCTCGACCTTATTAAAAAAACGACTGGTTTATCTTTAATAAAGCTTAAAGAGCTGCAACAGAAGCTAAAGCAAACAAAAAAACATTAGGCGTTAAATTCAGGAAAACAAAAATGTAACCGATTTGTAACCCGATTTAATCAATATTTTTCGCAGCAACTTCATTTAACCCTAAATTTTAAATTCAATAGTTATACACTTTAAAGATAGGGGCTGGATACCCACCGCGTAGAAATGGAGGTGTCAAGTATCATCATAAAACAACTTTAAAAAATTAACCGAAAGATGTTTTATGATGACGGCCTGTTGCCTAAACGTCTTTTATATTTAAACATACATCAAAACGTGGATAT
>CAYVRW010000138.1:0-3997 GCA_964453575.1 uncultured Coxiellaceae bacterium
AATTTGTGCGGGGGTGTTGTCCTCGAAATTATTGACATGCACAGGGGTGACAGAGCGGTGGGTACAAGTTATGTATAAAGCTATGCTGAGAGGGTTGCGGCTCGGTAAAGATGCGAAACTTTAACCAGCTTTTAGAATAAACTCATGAATCCACGTTTCGTCATACTACTTTTTTCAGAAACATTTTTTTGTTCTTGAATATGTAATTTATCCAATAAGTTAGTATTTTCTGCTTTTAACATTATATTTTCTTGGGCAAAAGGAGTAGATTGGAGCGCTTCAAATTGGGTTTGTAATTCAGTCAATTTTAATTTTAAGGTACCCATTTCTTCTGCAGATTTTGATTGTGTTTGTTTCAACTCAAGCTCTGCTTGTGTATTCTTTGTTAGTAATTGTTCCACTACTGTTGTTTTTTCAGCTAATTCTTTTTTTAATTCAATGGATTGATTATATAACTCACTATTCCTCTTACGATAATCTTCGCATAAATCACCTAGCTGCCTAGCAGCATTAACTTCTGCCATCAAGCATATAGTTTCCTCAGATTCTTCGTCAGGATTTACGGTTGCGGTGCTTTTTTGAATAACTTGTTTCAAACGTTCTTGGTATTTTAATAATGCTTGATGCGCTTTTAAATCTAAGATAAACATGCTTAAATCATCGATTTCAGGAAAGGGATAAGATTCATAGAAATGGGTTTCAGGGTAATAATGATATCCACGAAACGTTACATCACAATGAAATACATTTTCGTTCATAATGCATTTTTTTTCCAGCCAGGTCTTCTTTTTTAGAACACTCTTCTTTAAATTGTTCCAATGTTTTTAATGCATATGGTAATCTTTCTTTTATAAATTCTGCCGCTGCAATATACAGTTTGGTTATTTCTGGAGATAATGAGTCAATGACCTGTAAACGCTGATAAGGTTCCATAGCTAGATACTCATGAACAGTTTTTGTAGCTTCTATACCTGTAAATTGTTTGCCGCTTTGCATGTTCGAACCCCTCGAGCTGAATAATTTGTAATAAATTTCTATTATTATATATCGCTAGTTATTGACTTAAAATCAACCCATCCCTATAACTTTCCATCGCAGCCATGGAGTCACCTAAGTATTCCAACAATTTACCATATTCCGCAAACGTTTCGGCACTCGCCTCAAGATTTAGACTTTCTTGAAAATAACTTCTGGCTTTGCCCCACAATTGACTACGCACAGAAATTCGTCCCAATGACAACAATAATGCCGGTTCATTGGGATATTCTTTTAACAAATCTTCTGCATGCGATAATTGTTTTTTAGGGTCGGTTGTTTTAACTAAGCCATATAGTTTCGCAAGGTCTTTATTCCATGATTTTTTTAGTGTTTTATAAATGATATATTCGATTTCTTTGCCATCATCAGGGTAATGTAATAATTGTTTAACATAACAAGCGATTACATTCGGGTCTTTTTGGAATTTACGCGGTATTTTCGCCCATAGTTCATGTAGCGCATTCAACTCTGCATCACGATAGTTAAATGATTTTAACATTTCTTCATAGGTGTTCTTTTCAAGCATGAGCAATTGCTCACGATTCACAACACCTGCTTTATATAAACTGGGCAACAGAGCCAATAAAGCTTGCCAATCACCAAGATGAATATAAACACGTTCTAGTAGTTTTAAAACGACTTCATGTTTAGGTGCTAACGTTTTTAAATGCTTAAGTATAGCTAGTGCTTGTTCTAGTTGACCTTGATTAAATAATAATTTTGCTTGCGTTAAACCTATGACAATATCCGCATCAGGTGCTGATGCGTGGGCTTTACGTAAATAAGCATCTCGTCTATCAAAGGCTGTTTGTTCATGAGCAACTTTGGCAAGTGCTAAATAATTTACTAAAGGAGCATCCGATTGCGATAAACCTTCTAATAAATCATGTTCAGCATTTTTATAGCGTCCTTCCAGCAATTCCATAAAACCGCGATTGGTTTTGCTGTAGGCTTTATGTTTACGCCGCCATTGCAACCAGCTTTTAAAGCGATAAATTAAGTGACTTATGCCATCGGAAAATTGCGTGATAAAATAAAAAATTAATAATACTCCTATCAATGCGACGACCGCAAACCATAATGGCATTTCAACCGACCATTGTTTATAAGAAAAAAATGCGAGGCCAGGGTCTTTGGCAATTTGCAAACCCAGCCACACTGATGCGATTAAAATAACTAACAGCCAAATAAAACGCCACATAAAAAACCTCTCTTAAGATACCGTCAATGCATCCACTGCCTGTAGGGAACGTGAAATCTTAGGTGTAGCTGGTTGAATATCAATGGATTGCAATTGATTTAATTCTTCTATAAATGTTTTTGCAATAGGAGTATCGGTCATACTGTATTCTTTCACCCATACCATAGCTTGTTGCAAACTCGAACGATAAATATCCGTTTCACCTTGCATAAGTGCGGTCATGGCATGTAATAAAACAGTATGCCAATTTTGATAAAGATAAGCTTGTTGATCAGGCGGCACAAGCGGAAGTTTACCGGACGCGTTATAGCGTACAATGACGAGACTATGCAAACTATCCATGCTTTTTTGCAATCCTTTACGCCACCAAGATAATTCTTCGGTAGATGCTCTTGGTTGCGCGGATTCTGCTGCAACAGCAGGTTTATTCATTAATGGCAGTTGATCGACTTTGCTATTCAATGCCAGTAAGCGCATGTAAATACCTGTTCTATCCACTGGTGCAACACTTTGCAAATCGACGATGTCAGCTGCCAATGCTTTACGTAATTCTTCAAAGGATGGGTCGATAACATCACGAATATCTTGATCAGCAAGTTTCAGTAATGTTAATGCCTGTGGAACATTTTGTCTGAATTGTAAGTTGATATCAGCCAGTCTCACCAGATAACGCACTTCTGCAGCAAGCCATTTGTCTTTGTTGGGTGATGCACTTTGTTCTGCTTTTTGTTTTAATTGATTTATTTCATCTATTAAGGCTTGCACACTTTTTTGTTGGGTTTCTGTCGTATTTGCAAGTCCTGCTACCGTGGTTTGTATACTCTGGATTTTTTGTTCCTCATGTGTGCTGGTTTCTAACATGGGATCAATCCATCGATTGTAAGCAACGTATCCCATCATACCAATCACTATTAAGAAAATGAGAATTTTAACTAAGATGCGCATTGATCTTTTAGGGGCCGTTACTTTGTTGTCTTCTTCATTTGACATAGTTGATCCTTTTGCTTAAAAAGTTCAGACATCATAGCATTATGACTTGCATTGCTTGCTAAAAAAAGATGTTTAATTCCAAGTTTTTTCGCAAAATCTAGCATGCGTTCACTAATAACCATTAATGGTACTGATTGTACATTCAATAAAGTTGTTAAATTTTGCAATATTTCATTTGAAGTACAAATAATAATATCTATTTCCTGTGCATTGATTAACTTTTGGTAAGGCTGCACATCGATTTTAGGTATGACGCGACGATAAACTATCATATTATCCACATAAGCGCCACGCTTAGCCAACATCTCAGCGATCATTTCTCGACCCGTTTCACCTCGAATGATGGCGATTTTTTTTCCTTTTACATCCTGAAGTAAAGGTGAATCGAGTAAGGCTTCGCTATTCCAATCGTTTGCTGGATAATAATGCACAGGCAAATTACTATTTTTTAACGCCTCGGCGGTATTTTTACCTATCGCCATGACCTGTATGTGTGGTGGAAAGATTGGCCATAAAGCATGAATCATATCTTTGCTTTGATTTACCGCATGCCAGCTCACAAATAATACCATATCATATTGATCGAATGTTGCGATAGTTTGTTTACCTTTATCACTAGGAAGAATATCTACCGTAGGAAAATAAATAGCTTTGCCGCCTTGCTCATGAATTTTATCGCACAGTTCTTCACCTTGCGGCCTGGGTCTCGTGACTATGATTGTCAATCCACGCAATGCCATGGTTTATTTACCTGCTATCAGAGGCAGC
>CAYVRW010000139.1:0-3982 GCA_964453575.1 uncultured Coxiellaceae bacterium
CATTTAACCCAAAATATCAAAAGCAGCCTCAACCGTAGGCCGAACCGATAAGGTATTATAATTAAATGTACCCCCCGATTGCGACACAGGCTTTAAATTACCATTCATCACAAATGCCCATGTTTGTTTGCAGCCAGGTATCCCAGGCCCATGGCTAGTCCAAAGTGCCCCGTTACCGCGGCCGTGGTCAGTAGTCACAATAACCATGGTTTCATTTTCAATATGCATGGCTTTTAATTTACTGAATACTTCATCTAATGCATAATCATAAAATTTAATCGCATCATGATATCGATTTAGATTTGAAGCATGGGCCGCTTCATCAGCATCATTCAAAGAAATCCATAAAAAACGCGGTTTATAAGTTTCAAAATAATGGATTGCTTGTGCAAAAGTATATTTGTCATAACGTTCATGGTCACCCGGTGCATCATAAGTTTGGCGTAGATTAAGGTCATACATGACATCATCAGCAGTTTGGGTATTAGGATCATAAACAGGAAAATTACCTGTATTGGTATAAACTGACCCAAAAATATGTTCCACAGAATATGAAATTTCATACCAAGAACTAAATACCGCAACATCTTGTTTTCGTAGCGATAATTTTTCCATTAGATTTTCTGGCAGTGTTTTCACAGTAATCCGACCACATTGATTGGTTACACAAGGTTGTATGCTGCCTGACATTTGACTTTGATAGGAAGGTAGGCTCGTGGGTACAGATGCAACAGCCATGGTAGATGCAGTGTTAGGCATGCCATAATTATTCATTTTATTGGCATGCTTTTCCCAAAATGTTTTTAAATAGGAATGATCAAGATAAACATCTTGCCAGCGCACTCCATCTAATGTCACATAAATAACATGGTTAATTTTTGGGGAAGGATTAGCGATAGACGATGAAAAAGTAAAAAGTAATAGGATGATCATAAATAGTCTTAACATAGTTTATATCCTTATTAAACATATTTATAGCGGTTTAAAAAAGTATGGTCATAGTTGTTTTTCGCTCCAGAGCATACATCCATGTATTTTGGGTGACATCCTGTCACCAAGTCGCTTAAAACAACTATGACCATACTTTTTTAAACCGCTATCAGAGACTATACTACCATTAATGAAGAGAAAAAAAATGATTGCCCTAGTGAGACACTAGGGCAAACTGATTTTAAATTACAATATTACAATACGCGTGGTACGATTGGTTTGCAAATATAAAAATCGTAATATTTCAAACCATGTCTATCAGTGAAACGATAAATACGTTTTACTGGGTTACCAACGTCTAATTCATAGCATGATGCATCCCTGGTTAATTTCATTCCGTTTTTATAGACGTTAATGACACCAACGTATCTGGAGCCTGGATCTGTTAATACAGTGCAGCTACTTACATCAACTGATGTTACCCAACGTAATGGATAGCGAGTAAGGTAACATGGGCTCACACTAAGCGTTCTATGGCAATGGTAGCCATAATAATGCTTATGGTGTTTGCAGTGAGCCATGGTCACTGGTGCAAATGCGACCGCAGCTGTACATAACATTGCTAAGATTATGTGTTTGATTTTCATGTTTTTACACTCCTCTTTGACTATGTTTTTTTGATCTAGGCCAATATATGGCCATACCCTCAGGATATCAGAAATAGTACAAAGCAAACGATTATTGGACGTTTTTTTAACTATTTGTTTGTACTAAAAATGTATAAGCAAGAATTGTAACTTACGCATTATAATGGAAAAAATTTCCCCATTTAGCTGATCAAATTTAAAACAGCTAAATATGGGCTGTTCAAATTTTGCATAGTAGTATTTTCACAAAATGATGTTAATATTGCCTCCTTTCAAATACTAATAGCGTGAATGGCAAAAGGGATAATTCATGAGTTTCTATAAATCAATTTTCTTTTGGATTGTAGTAGCGTTTTTTGCGGGTTGTGGGTTAGGTATTTATAGTCCTCATTTAGCTGTTTCTATGGAGCCATTAGGGACGGCTTTTATTAAGCTTATAAAAGTTTTTATTGCGCCTATTATATTTCTAACGGTTACCACAGGCATAGCGCAGACCGGATCCATTAAAAAACTTGCCACAGTCAGTTTAAAAGCCATTATTTATTTTGAAGTGATATCGACTATTGCCTTATTAATTGGCTGGGCTGCTGCAGTTATTGTTAAGCCAGGCGCAATGATCATGGCTAATGTCCATGAGCTCGATACGCAAGCCGTTTCTCACTATCTTGAACATGCAGAAAAACTATCTGTTGTAGGGTTCCTACAAAATTTGGTACCAAGCTCCATTGTGGAGCCTTTTATGAAAAATGATTTACTGCAAGTGTTAGTGATTGCTATTTTATTCGGACTTTCATTACTTGCATTAGGCGATCGATCTAAACATTTGCTTGAACAAATCGATAAAATTACCCAATGTTTTTTTCAAATTATCAAAATGGTAATGTATGCTGCACCATTGGGTGTATTTGGCGCAATGGCTTATTCCATAGGTAAATTTGGTACCCATCTATTAGTTCCATTATTGGGTTTGATGGCGACTTTTTATATCACTGGAATTTTATTTATCATCATTGTATTAGGTACTATTGCAAAATTGGCAGGTTTTTCTATATTACGATTTTTGAAATATTTCTTGCCCGAGCTTATGTTAGTATTAGGTACTTCTTCCAGCGAATCTGCTTTGCCGCATTTGTTACGCAAACTTGAGATGCTAGGTTGTGAGCGTGAAACAGTGGGTGTCGTAGTACCCATGGGATATTCATTTAATTTAGATGGCACGAATATCTATATTGCTCTTGCCGCTTTATTTATTGCACAAGCGCTTGGGGTTGAGTTGACATTGGTAGATCAAATTGCACTTTTTGCAACAGCGATGTTAACAAGCAAAGGAGCTGCAGGCATCACAGGTGCTGGTTTTATCACTCTTGCTGCGACATTATCAGTCGTATCCACAATCCCCGCAGTGGGTATTGTGCTTATTCTGGGGATAGATAGGTTTATGAGTGCAGGACGTTCTCTCATTAATTATATAGGAAATGGCGTTGCTGCTTTAGCCATTAGCCGTTGGCAAAAAGAAATATCCGTTCGACAATTAAATGAAAATATGGTTCTTTAGTAACCATAGGGTGGAAGATCATAGTACGGTGTATAAGCGCAGGTACGACAGCCGTGACAACCACAGCTTCTGGCATTGATGCATGCCCAGCAAGTGGGACAAGCTGGCCCGCCAAAAGTGCAGCGGTTGCATATTCTTTCACAACTGTAGACTCGGCAAGGGTAACTTTTTACGGCAACTCGTGAACATTTACACGATGCATAAGCAGAATAGCTTATGAAGAACATGAGGCTGGCAAGACTTAACATGAATACTGCTTTGTTTTTCATTGTTATTCCTCCTCGTTAGCCGCTATAACACCATTATATCGCGAATTTCAGATATGAATCGGTCATACCGCCATAATGAGTAGGAATTGATCTTTAGGAAATTTCGTGGTGATTATTTGCCTATGTGGTCGTGTCTAGGATTTCCTCTTTTTTCTTATTCGTGGGTTTGTTAAAAACTTTAATCGTTACTTTATTATTTAAGAATTGGATATTGATTTCGGCATTTTTATTCTGCCAAACGGCCGATGTTCCTGAAATTCCAGCAATATTGATACTGTCAGAGCTAGTGGGTTCGCCAAGAATGTTAATGACTTCCTGCATGCTCATATTGGGCTGTACTTTATCGAAGTTTTCTTGAGTAATTTTTGAGCATCCAATGATTAAAAAAGAAACAAAAACAAGAAGAAAGCCTTTCCATAATAAATGATGTATCTTATTCATAAACATTCCTTTGCGATACAAAAAGTAACCTTAGATTCTATCACTATTTATTCGTGATAAAAGTGTAATTTTACTTAGTTGTTATGAGATTCGCTGATATAATCATCAATTTTTAAACTTATGTAAAAATTATCATATGA
>CAYVRW010000140.1:0-799 GCA_964453575.1 uncultured Coxiellaceae bacterium
AATCATTCCTTCTAGCTTTGTGGCTAGGGCGCGGGCCCCTCCTGATTTTGAACGATTGGAAGAAGTGATGAAAGCCGTCAATGAGTCTTTGATTTGTTTGGATGTGGCGAATGGTTATACGGAACGTTTTGTCGATTCATTAAAGCGTATTCGTGATACTTATCCTGATAAGGTTTTAATGGCTGGCAATGTCGTTACTGGCGAAATGGTTGAAGAATTGATTTTATCCGGGGCTGATATTGTAAAAATTGGCATAGGCCCAGGATCAGTGTGCACCACGCGTGAAAAAACCGGTGTGGGTTATCCTCAACTATCGGCAATTATCGAATGTGCGGATGCAGGCCATGGTTTAGGCGGCCATGTTTGTGCCGATGGCGGCTGTACCTCCCCAGGTGATGTAGCTAAAGCATTTGCAGCAGGCTCTGATTTTGTCATGTTAGGCGGCATGTTTTCCGGTCATGATGAGTGTTTAGGCGAAGTGATTGAGGAAAATGGATTACGTTTCAAACGTTTTTATGGCATGAGTTCAGCAGAAGCCATGGAAAAATATTTCGGTACAGTGGCAGAATACCGTGCAAGTGAAGGCCGTTCGGTGAATGTTCCCTATCGCGGCCCCGTTAAAAATACCGTGCTGGACATTTTAGGAGGCATTCGATCAACCTGTACTTATGTAGGTGCGCATCGTTTAAAAGAATTATCAAAACGCACCACCTTTATTCGTGTTTCACAACAATTGAATGAAGTGTTTGTGGGATATGGTAAGAAATAGTATCGTGTCATGCTAGCAAATAAAAATTAA
>CAYVRW010000140.1:809-3970 GCA_964453575.1 uncultured Coxiellaceae bacterium
CGCGGGATCCAGGGTGGTTGCTGTGGATACCGCGAACAAGTCGCGGGACGACGGTTTTACAAACGTAGGAGAGGTTATGTTAAAAAAAATATCGATGGCCGTGGTATGCTTGACTTTAAGCGGAGGTTTGGTTTACGCATCACCTTATATAGGGCTGTCTTCAGGTGTCATAGTAAATACAAGCGATGATGTGGGTATCTATGGCAACGAAGCTGCCAATTATCGTGCGGTTCCAGTAACAGTTTTTGCGGGATATGGCTTCGACTTGCGAGGATTTTTTTATCTTGGGGGTGAATTATTTTTCACACCTACGATGGGTGAGTTAACAAGTAGTATGTTTGGAAATTATCTTAAAACCACTTATGATTATGGTTTAAGTTTTATTCCAGGCATACAAGTAAGTGAGCATACGTTAGCTTATGCTCGATTAGGATGGACAGGCGCGCGTTTTAAACATCAGGACAGTAATGCCAATGGCCCGCAATTTGGATTGGGTTTACAAACGAGCATGACCCAAAATTGGGACCTGCGTGCTGAATACAGTATTGCAACTTTTGATATTGATAAAGCGACTAATCGATGGCATCCCTTCAGTATTCATGATGCCACAGTGAGATCAGATCAGTTTAATATTGGGGTGGTTTATAGGTTTATTTAATTATCATCAATGGAGGATTGAGTTTGAAAACAATAAGAATAGTAACAGCCCTAGTACTTGCAACTCTAAGCAGCATGACTTTTGCAGACATTCCCCTGGCAAGAGGTCCTTATGCGGATGTTAATGTGGGTTATAGCAGAATAGTTAACTCAGATGTGATGGATAATATCTCAGGTTTAGGCCTTAACGTTAATTTAGGTTATAAACTGATGCCGTTTTTTGGTGTTGAGATAGGTTACACAACCTATGGGGCATCAAAGAGCAGCTTCACCGGTGCCAATGCTTTTGATGCAGCTATTAAAGGTATATTGCCTTTCCAAGAAGTGGGCGTTGAACTTTTTGCGAAGCTAGGCCCTACCTATGTTAATAATAGTAAAGTTCCTAATGGTGTTTCACCTAATGCCACCAATGTGTATTATGCCTTAGGCGGAGCTTATGCCACTAATCCTAATATGTTGATCGTTGTTCAGTGGTCTCAGGCGACGGGTAATAGCAGTACGGGTAATTTCCAATTGTTGTCGATTGGTGCGAGTTATCTTTTTTAAGCCCTCTGTCATGCCAGTTAGTAGCATGCTGGCATGACAGTCTTTAACCACCCCGAAATATCATTAACTTCCTCCCCACACACCGAATGCGCCATGTCATATTCTCGCCAAGTCACAGGATAGCCGGCATTGGTTAGAACATCGGCTGTCATTTTCCCAAGCATGCAAGGTACGACGGTATCTTGATTCCCATGCGCAATGAAGATAGGTAAAGACCTATCATATTCTCGAACTCCGGCAATAATGTTTTCGGCATGAGGTAAAAAGCCTGACAAAGCAATCACACCCGCCAAAGGTTCTGGATAACTTAATCCTGTGCTTAAGGCAATGACAGAGCCTTGCGAAAAACCTGCAAGTACAATATTTTTAGTCAGAATGCCTAATCTTTTTTCATTCTCGATTAAACTATGTACAATATTAACAGAAGCTCTGATGCCTTCTTCATCGATGCGTTGATTAATATTCATGGAATAAATATCAAACCAAGCACGCATGGCAAAACCATTGTTAATGGTCACAGGTCTTACAGGCGCATGTGGAAAAATAAAGCGCAATGGTAAAGACGGCGGGAGCTTAAGTTCAGGCACAATAGCCTCAAAATCATGTCCGTCAGCGCCTAGTCCATGCAGCCAAATGACGCTGCCTATGGCGGGTGTTCTGGGGGTGAGTTCAATATATTCGGCATTATTAGTTTTCTGATAAGTCATCATAAATATTTTTCGGACTATTGCTCAATTGGGTCAACCATAGTAATCTTTTGTAACTATTATGCAAGATATATAAAGCCAAGGTCGGTCAGTTGATCATTAAGTTGTTCAAATATTGAGAGGAATAAACAATCATGAAACGTACATACAAATCCATGTTGGGTGTGACATTATTAGAAATCATGCTAGTGCTTGCAATTGCGGCGTTAGTGATTGTGATGTCCATTCGATTTTATCAATCAGCATCATCGAGTCAAAAAATAACTGCCACGGCTAGCTTGGTGCAGGGTATCGTTGCTGCTGCGGAAAATTATTATAATGGAAACAATAATTCTTATACTAGCATATCAGTCAACAGTATAGCGCCTTATATGCCTGGCGGTGTCCCGCCTACTACTGCATGGGGAACTGCTATATCGGTGAGCAGCAGCGCTACGAATAAGTTAGATATCGATCTCGGTGCTGCGCCTGCAACAGCTTGTACTGCAGTAAGAGATGTTTTAAAAACAGATTCCAGATATTCAATGGCAGCATGTAAAGTGACTTATACTCAGTAAAAAAACACCTTGAAAAACATCCATAATGTGGATGTTTTTCAAGGATGAGTGTTCCTTAATACCTATACTGCTCCGGCTTATAAGGCCCATTCACCGAAATATTTAAATAATTAGCTTGTTCATCCGTCAAACGCGTCAGTTTCACGCCTAGTTTTTCGATATGTAACCTTGCAACCATTTCATCTAAATGTTTAGGAAGTATATGCACGCCTACCGGATATTTATCATTGTGCTGCCACAATTCAATTTGTGCCAATACTTGATTAGTGAATGAAGTAGACATCACAAAGCTTGGATGGCCGGTGGCACAGCCTAAGTTAACCAAACGACCTTCTGCGAGTAATATAATGCGTTTGCCGTTAGGTAAAATAATATGGTCCACTTGCGGCTTGATATTTTCCCAACGGTATTTACGTAAGGATGCGACATCAATTTCAGAATCAAAGTGACCAATATTGCAAACAATAGCTTGGTCTTGCATTTTTAATGCATGTTCTTCAGTGATCACGTGAAAATTACCCGTCGCAGTCACAAAAATGTTGGCAAGTGCTGCAGCATCATCCATGGTAACGACACGATAACCTTCCATCGCAGCTTGCAATGCGCAGATAGGATCAATTTCAGTGATCCAAACCGTCGCGCCTAGGCCGCGTAAAGATTGCGCGCAACCTTTTCCAACATCGCCATACCCACA
>CAYVRW010000141.1:0-3819 GCA_964453575.1 uncultured Coxiellaceae bacterium
GGGTATATTTTCACGTTCGCAAACGTGGATACGGGCTGAATAGTTTATTTAGAATTAGAACGGGATCGTTTATGCATTTTTTCAGGATGCTCTTGAAAACCAATACCTTCTGAAGAAATCATAAAAAGTTCCGTATATTCTTTTTTCATTACAACACCATTTTTTGGATCGCCTGTTACAGTTCGGATATTCGGAGGCCCACCTTCCACTCGAAAAAGCATACGTTCCCCTTCTTTTTCATTTTCTAAATATTGCCCAGTAAAACGCTCTATCTTAGTTTTACTTGCAACAATAAATGAAGTGATGCCTTTAGCTAATAATGCGAATGCTAATTTTTCAGCAAAACTCGTATGTGGAATGGTATTTCCATCTTTTTCCTGACGTGCTCCACCGTAACAAACATTCAATATAATATTGGCGCGACCTCCTCTTTCTAATCCACCCTGTAGTAATATTTCAGCATACTGTTCGGGTTTTATCTCAATGTCCATCTTTTTTTCTTGAGTAAACAGAGTATATGCACCTTGAACTTCTTCACCCACATTTCCATGGCCTGTAATAATAATCCATGGATATTCTAATGTTGCATGAGAAAGTATTTTCTTCATTTCCAAACCCGTTTTACCTGCTTGTTCACCTTCTTTGATTTCTTTTTCTGGTGTTTGTGCAGAAATAATTAATGCGCCGTTATGATGTAACATATGACGTGCTTTTATGATTTCTTCGGGACGCAATTCCAAATTTCTATGGAGATGGATTAATTCAGAGTGGGTTAAGAATGGAGGTTCATCATTATTTATAACCATTGCTTTGTTATACTCTTGCCTTAGGCTTGAACACAGAGTATATAATTTATTGTTTAATTTATCCGGATCCATCTCGTAAGATTTTACTCTTAGGTTAGGTGGGCTACGGAATTTTCAGCGGCATTCCAAAATGTTATGGTATACCAAACAGCTTTTCCCGATCTTTCATCCTCTGCTTTTCCGCGATCAGAATAGATACACGTAGCATCACCTCGCTCTTCAGAAGAACGACGTATAATAAACCCTTCTTTAGATGCCTTAACATGCTGTTCGGCTTCTTGACGGCTTATATCATGAAAATAACGTTGCAACATAAATAAAAAACCTGGGATTATAGATAGATAGAAAGTATAGCATAATTTGATCTGGATTTGTTCTTTTTTTGATCTTATTGATTAAAAATTTGTCAAATCAAGATGTTATAAAACACATAAACTTAAGACTGCACACGCACTCGCTGGGTGATACGAGTCAATAATTCATACGCGCTTGTATCATTATGCTCTGCAACTTTTTCTATGGGCAAGCCTTCACCCCAAAGCACAACAGGGTCACCGACTTTGGTATTGGGCTGCGTTCGTAAATCAACGGTCGCCATGTCCATTGATACACGCCCGACCAAAGGACAAATTTTTCCATTCACTAAAACTGGAGTGCCTGCTTTTGCAAATTGGGGATAGCCATCACCGTAACCTATTGCGATCACCCCCACTAACATCGTTTCCGGACAAACCCAAGTTCCGCCGTAACCGACTTTTTCATCTTTAGCAACCTGATGAAGTGCAATGATTTCGGTGGAAAGCGTCATTACAGGTTTAAAACCATGATCTAGCGCACACTCCTCTCGCATGGGAGATGCACCGTATAAAATAATGCCTGGTCTTACCCAATCACAATGGACTTCTGGCCATCGCATAATACCTGCTGAATTGCATAAACTACGAGGGCCTGGAATATGTTTGGTACATTGTTGAAAACGTTCGATCTGTTTTTTTGTAGCACCTCTATCTGGTAAGTCCGCGTCTGCAAAATGCGTCATGATAATAATAGGTTTTTTAACATTGGTACATTGCATTAAACGTTGATACACAGCATCGACTTGATTGGGATCAAAACCTAATCTATGCATGCCGGTATCTATTTTCAACCAAATTTGTAACGGTTTAATCGATGGATTTTTTTCTAACATGTCAACTTGAGCAAGATGGTGCACTACTAAATCAAAATTCATCAATGCCGCTTGACTTAATTCGTCACCGGTAAATAATCCTTCCATTAAAACAATAGGATTTTTAACACCTGCTTGCCGTAACCTCATGCCTTCTTCAATACAAGCAACACCCAATGCATCTGCATCAGGTAATGCCAGACCGATACGCTCTAAACCATGACCATAGGCATTGGATTTAACCATGGCAAGCATAGCAGAATGCGGCGCAAGTTTTTTAATTTGCAGCACATTATGCCGCAATGCATCCAAATGTATCGTAATAGTAGTCGGTCTACCCATATTAATAATGTCTTGTAGAATTTTCAAAGCAACAATATTGCCCCAAGAAAGTTAAACGTACTTTGCCAATGGGGCCATTACGTTGTTTAGCAATAATAATTTCTGCCATGCCTTTATCTGGACTGTTTTCATTATAAACTTCATCGCGATAAATAAAGGCGATCAAATCTGCGTCTTGTTCAATGGCACCTGATTCGCGTAAATCAGACATAACTGGTCGTTTATCAGCCCGTTGCTCTAAACTTCGATTGAGCTGTGATAAGGCAATCACGGGCACTTTTAATTCTTTAGCTAAACTTTTTAAGGAACGTGAAATTTCTGAAATTTCTGCCGTACGATTTTCATTGTTCTCAGGAACTTGCATGAGTTGCAAATAGTCGATGACGATTAATCCCAATTGACCATGTTCTTTTGCAACACGTCTTGCTCTTGCCCTCACTTCTGCAGGACTCAACGCTGGCGTATCATCAATAAAAAAAGGCGCATCCGATAACATACTCACCGTTGAACTAATACGAGGCCAATCTTCATCTTGCAATTTTCCAGTACGAATACGTAACTGATCAATACGGCAAAGAGAAGATAACAAACGCATGACTATCGCTTCCCCTGGCATTTCCATACTAAAAATCAATACGGGTAATTTTGTATTGATAGCCACATGTTCTGCTATATTCATAGCCAACATTGTTTTACCCATAGAAGGCCTGCCTGCAACAATCACTAAATCAGAGTGTTGTAATCCAGAGGTCATGTTATCTAACTCATAATAACCGGTAGGTATACCGGTAATAGGATCATCTGAATGAAAAAGAGTATCAATCCTATCCATGGTTTTTGCGAGATATTCTTTAATATTAGTCGGGCCACCCGCTCTTGCACCTTGCTCACTGATGCCAAAAATCAATTGTTCGGCTGTATCTAATAATTCTATACTGCTGCGGCCTTGCGGATTAAAAGCATGCCCGGCAATTTCATTGGCTGTTGCAATCATTTGCCGCAATACGGAGCGTTCTCGAACAATGTCTGCATAGGCTGCTATATTGGCAACGGTTGGCGTATTATTGGCCAACTCAAATAAATAAACCTCACCCCCAGCATTATCTAATTCATGCAGCTCTCTTAATGCTTCCGTAACAGTCAAAACATCGATAGGTTTACTTTGTTCTGCGGATTTTGCAATTACTCGATAAATCAATCGATGATCATGACGATAAAAATCACCCTCTTTCACCCTATCAGCAATCAAATCCCATGCTTTATTGTCTAACATGAGACCACCTAGCACGGATTGTTCGGCCTCAATAGAATGAGGCGGTACTTTGAGGTTATCCATGTGCTGTTCGGGACGAGACTTAAATCGTTTCGTTGTAGTAAAACTGTCCATAATGAGATTATCGCTACTGATGTTTAAATTAATAGGATTTTCGCATTATCAAAGGAGAATGTCTAAAGGATTAAAAGGACTCGTCATGCCCGCAAAAAGATTTTGATGTGAGAAAA
>CAYVRW010000142.1:0-3794 GCA_964453575.1 uncultured Coxiellaceae bacterium
CGCTGGTGGTATGGGCGGCATGGGTGGAATGGGCGGTATGGGCGGCATGATGTAAAACCCTCTCAGGGTAGCTCAAAAACAAAACCCCGCAGATGCGGGGTTTTTTCTTTTTCAAATTTAATCAAACAAAGCCCTTGAATCACTGCACAACAGATGTTATTTTCATCCTCCAGCCAGTAATATTCCCAAATACTCCATCTTTTTAATTTGAAACCTGTATGAAATTCAATTCCTATTTTTCAAAATAACATAATGTTTTTAAAAGGTAAGAAATCAATGGAAAAAAACTCAAAGCATACCTCCATTCATCAACCGCATGATAAATTAGTTAAGAGGTTATTATCTAGTCCAGAGGCAGCTAAAGATATTTTAAGTTTATATTTACCGAAAGAAGTATTGGCCATTGCTGATTTACATTATCTTGAAATGCAAAAAGATTCGTTTATCGATGATGAGTACAGAGCTTATGCAGTTGATATGCTTTACAAGACTAAATTTCAACATGAAGAAGGTTATATCTGGATTTTGCTAGAGCATCAACGAAAAAGTGATTTCTGGATGCCAGTAAGGATATTCAAATACATTGCGATCATCTGGGATCATTTACGAAAGACGAATCAATCAAATTCTATCCCTTTGATATACCCGCTCATCATTTATAATGGCGCTAGACCTTACGAGCATTCATTGACAATGAGTGACCTTATTAAGCCTGATCAAGCAAAAGAAATATTTGGCACACTTTTTATAAAACCTTTTTCTCTTATCGATTTGCCAGCAATGAACGATGATATGCTACGTAAGCAAGCCCAAGATCATGTTAGAGGTATTGCGTTATTGATGGCATTAAAGCATGCCTCTGATCGTCATATAGAGACATTTTTCGTCCAAGTATTTGCTAACATATTGAAGAAATTGGCTAATGAGGGTGGTGAAGACGAAGTTGTTGATGTATTATACTATTTATTGAAAGAATGTGAGTTTTTGGATAAAAATCGGTTTTTTAAGATGTTTAGAGCTCAAGAATTTTCATCGGAGGTAGAAAACAAAATGTCAACCGTTGCACAGCAATTACAAGAGGAAGGTAGGGAAAAAGGATTAGAAGAGGGCAAGATCGAAGTTGCTAAAAGATTATTAGCTGAAAATATAAATCTTAGTGAAAAAGATCTAATTGCCTGGGTTCACAGAATGACAGGATTGTCCTTGAAAAAAATTAAGGAAATTCAGAAAAAGCATTAAATAGCGTGGTTTACATCAGCAGTGCTTCGCTTTGGGAAATGGCCATTAAAAAAAGCATAGGCCGACTCACATTACCTCATAACTTAATAGAAATGATTGCGATGGAAAGTTTTAAAATATTGCCCATTACCGCAGAAGAAAGCTTAGGAGTGGCAGATTTACCGATGCATCACACTGATCCATTTGATCGCCTTTTGATTATGCAAGCCAAACTGAATGATTTGATTATTATCACACGCGATTCAAAAATGGCTGAGTACCCGGTCATTATGATATTAGGGTGAAAACAAGCTTTTTCCGAGAACTTGTAATCCATATAATTTTATAGAAATTTTTCTTTTTATTCATTATCATTCGCGCCGACAATAAAATCTTGATCAAACAGAAGGAGGCTATGCCGCCTTCTTTTATTGTAAATGCATTACCCTATTTAGTAATAATGTCACATTTCAATGCGCCAGTTTTCGACTTTTAAACCTGGGATTTTATTGAATTCTTTCTCATTAGCGGTCACCATGATGAGTTTATGGTTTAATGCAGTACCAGCAAGCAAAATATCGTAACTGCCTATCGGATTGCCTTGTTGTTTTAAGAGCGCTCGCGTCAGTGCGACTTGATTGGCATCATTTCGAGTAAAATCTAATAAATGTATTGCTGTCAGCAAATCTGAAATAATAGGTTTGATCTTCTTGGCAAGTTTTGGATTTAAGGCCAGTCCATATTCAATTTCCATGATAGTGATAGTGGAAATAGCGATTTCCAAAGGTAAAGTATCTTTTATCCTTTGAAGTGTATTCACTTCTCCTTTAACGAAATCACTAATAACGCAGGTATCTAATAGGTAAATCATGCGAGAGGATCCTCTTTTGGCGGAAGGAGGTCATCTCGATAGGACTCAAACCGTGGAGCATTATCCAGACCCTGAAATTTTAGCACTGTCATCGGCCATTTCCGGACCTCATGATTTTGCAACCATTCCTTAATAGCTTCACGAATAAGGGCATTACGTGAGGCACCTAATTGTTTAGCGGATTGGCTGATGGATTTAGCCAAAGAATCTTCTAGATAAACATTGATATTCATAAACTGAAACTCCAAATCTATATATAACATGTTATAACATGTTATAACATGTTATATGCTTTGTCAACCAGAAAGAAAGCTCTAATCAGATGATTTTATAATACCAGATATCGACATATGTGTCGATATCTGGTATTATAAATGAGGGAGGATTAGCTAAAATGAAACCATATAATCCAAAGCAAAGCGTAGAATTATTTCATTTGCTTTTTTTGTGTCAATTGGGTCGAAAAATTGATAAAAATCTTTATGCCTTAAAAGGTGGATGTAATATGCGCTTCTACTTTAAAAGCATAAGATACTCTGAAGACATGGATATTGATATTCAAATTATTAATAAAGATACATTGTTTAAAAATATTAATAAGATTTTGAGCTCTTCACCATTTAATATTATTCTAGAAACTCAAGGTATAGAGATCATAAATGTAAGTAGTCCAAAAGAAACCCCCACAACGCAGCGATGGAAGATTGAATTAAAATCGAAATATACAGCGTTACCTTTACACACCAAGATTGAATTTTCACGACGTGAATTTGAAGATAATGCAATCTATGAACCCATTGATTCACAAATAATAAGACAATACTTCCTTTCACCATTTATGGCGAATCATTACTCTATCCAGAGCATGTTTCGACAGAAAGTTCGTGCATTAGCATTACGAAGTGAAACCCAATCTAGAGACATTTTTGATTTATATCTTCTTATTAATGCAGGCAATCATTTTGATTTAGATAAAAACACAACCCTCATGTTGGAAGATGCAAAATCTAAAGCAAAAGAAATAACTTTTGAAAATTTTAAAGGACAAGTCGTAGCCTATTTACCAGAAGATCAACAAGAGGCATATGACGCAGCCATGTGGGATATTATTGTGAAAACTGTTATAACATCGATAGAAGAATGTAACCATGAAATTAATTGATGTGTATGCCAAATTAAAACAATTAAATTTGCCCGTCATTCAGACAAATGATGTCGCGGCTTATTTTAATATTAGTGTTAATCATGCAAATAAATTGTTATCTAGAATTTCCAAAACAAATCAAATTATTCATATTAAACAAGGTACCTGGGCATTCATTGATGTAGACCCGCTAATATTGCCAGGTTTTTTGACATCACCTTTCCCGTCGTATGTATCTTTACAGACTGCATTATATTTTCATAACATGATTTCGCAAATACCCACTATCATCTATGCAGTTTCAGTGGGAAGAACGAAAATCTATAAAACTCCCAATGCGACCGTCTCAATACATCATATTCACCCATCATTTTATTTTGGTTACATAGAAAAAGGTGTAGATGGATTAATAAAAATTGCATCTCCTGAAAAAGCGTTACTTGATATTTTTTATTTAAGTCAAACGAAAACGAAATTATTTAAATCATTACCAGAAGTGGAATTGCCTAAAAATTTTAATATATCAATAGTAATTTGTCTATTTATATCATCAACTTCAAA
>CAYVRW010000143.1:0-3735 GCA_964453575.1 uncultured Coxiellaceae bacterium
CGGTCACTTATTTATTTTACAAGAAAGACCTGATACTGTGAAAAATCGGCCTGAAACGAATGCTCAAGTTTTAGTGTCTTATTCCATACAGCAAAAAGGAAAAATATTAGCGAAAGGGGAAAGCATAGGGCAGCGTGTGGTATGCGGCGTGACGAGAGTGATTGCGCATCCTTCGCATATGAATACCTTGCAACCGGGTGAAATTTTAGTAACTGACATGACAGATCCTGACTGGGAACCTATCATGAAACGTGCAGGTGGTATTGTCACTAATCGCGGCGGCCGTACTTGTCATGCCGCGATTATTGCACGTGAATTAGGTATTCCTGCGGTAGTAGGTTGCGGCGATGCAACAGTGAATATTGTATCCAACATGGAAGTGACTGTCTCATGCGCAGAAGGCCGGCAAGGCTATGTATACTCAGGCATCTTAGATTTTAAAGTGGATAAAACATCAGTGAATGATTTACCGCCAATACCGCTTAAATTATGTTTGAACGTAGGAAATCCTGACATTGCATTTCAATCTCAGTTTTTACCTAACGATGGGGTAGGATTAGCGCGTATTGAATTTATTATTAGTAATATGATTGGTATTCATCCGAATGCTTTACTCAATTTATCGAGTTTACCCAAAAAATTGCAGCTAGAAATCAAAGAAAAAACCAAAGCCTATAAAACACCTATAGAATATTACATTGAAAAATTACGCGAAGGCATTTCCATGATAGCCGCTGCCTTTTATCCTAAACCTGTTATTTTTCGTTTTTCCGATTTTAAATCCAATGAATATGCCAATTTATTAGGCGGCTCGCATTTTGAACCAGATGAAGAAAATCCCATGATAGGATTTCGCGGCGCATCACGTTATTATGATGCAAAATTTCGAGATTGTTTTGAACTGGAATGCAAAGCCTTTAAGCGCGTCAGAGAAACCATGGGCTTAACCAATGCACACCTCATGGTACCTTTTGTGAGAACAATTGAAGAAATAAAAAGTGTTATCGATCTTATGGAAAAGTTTGGATTAAAACGCGGTATTAATGATTTAATGCTTTATATGATGTGTGAAATTCCATCGAATGTGTTACAAGCCTCTGAATTTTTGTCGCATGTGGATGGATTTTCTATCGGTTCTAATGATTTAACGCAATTAACACTAGGTTTAGATCGTGATTCAAGCGCTGTTTCATCTTTATTTGATGAACGTAATCCTGCAGTGAAAGCGTTGCTTCATATGGCCATTACTGAATGTAAAATGCAAAATAAATATATCGGCATTTGCGGCCAAGGGCCGTCAGATCATCCAGATTTCGCTGCATGGTTAATGGAAGAGGGGATACAGGCGATTTCATTGAATCCGGATTCGATAGTAGAGACATGGTTGCAGCTTGGGAAATTAAATCGTCAGAAAACATTGGAGTCAATCAAGACATAGTTAGCACAATGCTATAGCTTCTAGTCACCCCTTTCCTCCAATGCTTTTTTGGAGGAAAGGGGCGGGGGAAAGGAGGTTAGTGTGTAGGAACTATGAGACTGAGGCATCCCATTGCCTCCCCTCTCCAACTCTCCCCTCCAACAAAAAGCGTTGGAGGGGAGAGAGAAGCACTTCAAAATTTATATGAGCAGTTAAACCTTCAACTCATTCTGCTTCACACTTTTCCCATTACACTCCGGCGGAACTCCCAACGCCGGATTACGACTAAAAAACCCCAACGGTTTTAATTCAATCCCAACTTTTTCAACCGGCATCACCGGAAATTCTTCTGGTCTAGGCATATGAGTCTTCCCAAAAGTAGCCCATAACACGATGGGCTTGTTAACTATGGGTCTTTGTTGTTGCGTATATTGAAATACCCCATCACCACCTGCATGTTGATTAGGATAATTTCCCGATGCATATTTTTCATTAACATCATAAGGTGTTACCCATAACGAATGAGCGGCAAATTTCGCGCGATTGTAAATATAACTAGAAGGATCAGCTAGTAATAAAGGCGTTTGCGGTAATATTAATTTATAAGTTACAGGTTCTCCGACTCGATTTAACACATTGGGATTAAAGACAGCCCAACTACGTTGAGTTGCTTCATTAGCGTCACAAGGTTCACTTTCAGAAGTTAAAATTCGTTGTTTGCTGCCAAATGCAATGCCATGTGGATTGCTGGCACTAACAGGCAAAGGTGTAAACTCGCTTTCTTTCACCGAATTATTTGCACCATCCACTGCCATATGTAGTCGTGCATTAAATAAATGTTGATGTGCAGGTGCCGCTAGTTGATCGGACAGCATACTTCCCCATTCATATTTCCTATTGGGATAAACTGCCGCGGTTTGCAAAATCCCCGTTAGTTTTACTTCGATTTTAAAACTGCCATCCTGCCCAAGTATGTAATAGAATCCATAATCATAATTATCAATAGTGATAAAAAAGCTAATCACTAATCGTCTTGCTCTTCTTACTTCTGAGATACCTGTACGCGTATCGGTATGTTTCCATAAAATGCCATCATCTTCTTCATGCATACAAATGGCATGTCGCATTAACTTTTTATTACCATGCTCATCTGCTGCTGGTACATCAAAATAATGTATACGACCTAAACAATCACAACCTAATTTCAATTGATTAGCAGAAGATCCAAAACCATTTTCACCGGCATCAAAGGCTGCTTGAAATTCACGGGTTTTCGAGGGATCTGCATAGGGCACAACCATTTCAGTAAGACTGGCACGATGAATAATCGATCTATCATCAAAAGAAATTTGATGTAGAACTAAACCTTCTCTAGGGGTAAATCCAACACGAAATTTCCAACCCAACCATGACACTTCCCAGCCATCCACTTTAAAACTAGGGCCTTCGGGTTGAGTGATATCAAGCGGTTTAGGCGCTTCGCGTTTCTCGCTGACCGAAGCAGCATCATAATTCATCACTTCTTTTGGAATAGGAGTGTTGAGACCATCATCATCAACACGCAATACACATTGATTGATCAAATCAACCACGGCAACCACACCTTCGATAGGATGCGCATAGCCATTATCCGTCATTCGATCGCGATAATAGCTAACCGCTCGCACTAAACGTTTTCCTTTTTCTTCTTCCACATGAAAATAGCCCGGTGCAAACGGATCGATTTGTATTAAATCAATTTTATCATCCGACAATCCTCTTTTTTTCATCGCCTCACGCCATGTTGGATCGGATTTCACTATACGTTCACATGTTTGATAATCACTTTGCATAATCGGTGCTTGGCCATAGGGCGGTTTATCAAAGGGAAGTTTTTCCCATCGCACTACTTTACCTGTTGTTAGATCAACATTAGCTTCATAGGTCTCATTTAATTTTGAATCGAGAACACAGATGAAAGCATTTCTATGCAGTGATTTAGGATTATTCATTACATCTGCTTGTGATGGCTCTTCTAATACGACTTGAGCAAATTGATGATGGTGTCCGATGGATTTTTCAAGTTTTAAAATATCACAAGCTTGCTGAATTTCATCTAAGGTTAAAGGATCGAGAGGGTGAGGCACTGATTAACTCCATGTTTTTTTATAAGGTGCATATTATATACCCATTACACTCCAAAATACGAATTTTAACATCCCATCTGACTTCGAATTTTAAATGTTCTTCAATCGAAAAAGCTCAAAATAGCACGCTATTCCTTCGCTTTTTCTCAATCAGAACATTTAAACTTCTCGTCATCTGGGCGTTAAAATCTC
>CAYVRW010000144.1:0-3687 GCA_964453575.1 uncultured Coxiellaceae bacterium
GCTTCCGATCCCATTTTGGTGAACGTTTTGGTGGGCACGTCGCAGGGCTCCTTTGCCCACCCTACAGCTTCCTCTTTTACATCATACTACAATTTTCTTTTTTTTTAGCTGCTTCGTCATCCGAAGTATCGTTAGGTTCAGAAGGTTGTGATTTAGGACTGTATAAGCCCACATTGGCTAACAAACTCTCTTCCTTCCTCTTCATATTAGAATCTGCTGCAGAATTAGGTTTAGCTATAAACGCTTCAATAGCATATTTAGCATTCCAATATTTCTTCTCAAATTCTTTTTCAGCTTGAAAAGAAGAAAAGTTGTATATTTTCTTATTATGTTCCATGGCTGAAATAGCTAATTGTGCAGGCGTTAATCCTTCATTTTCAGTTAAAGTAAAATCCGCACCTCGTTCCAACAAAAGTGTGGCTGATTGAGGATTACCGCAAGCTGCCGCATAATGCAAAGGCGACCATCTTCTTGCAGTTTGTGCATTGATGCTTGCACCATGGTCAAGCAAATAGCTGATTGCCACGATATCGCCTCCTTTGGCAGCGACATGCAGAGGTGTTAATCCGTCATTGTCGACTGCATTGACATTTGCACCACGCCTTACAAAACGATCCATGACAAAGTCGGCCGCTTTTTCAATATGAGACAAATCTTTTTCTGCAATTAACAATGCTAAAGGTGTTTTTCCATCATTATTGGCTATTTTGGGATCAGCACCCTGACTTAATAGAAAATCAATGACAGCTAAAGCTTTTGGTAAGTCTTTTACTGAGTCTTCTATTAATTGCTGATGCGTTTTTTCAAGTGCATCTCCACAACGAGGTGCGTCATAACCGGCGCGAACCAAGTCCCCCATCGTACTTTGAATATTGCTAAAAGATGGTAACGCATTAACAGCCCTATTTAACAATGTTTCACCGTATTCACTTTTGGTATTAAAATCTGCGCCATATGCTTTTAACATCGTTAATAAAGCAATAGCAATACCTTCCTCTTGTTCAAGTGCACTGAACATCATGTCAACATACCAAGGGTCCGTATGTACCTTTTTCTTTTTACCATAACCTTCTTCTCTAGTTAATGGCTTTTTCGTGGTGACGGGAAGTAACATTGCAGTCACATTAACATTGCCTCCCTTGATAGCTAATTCTAATGGAGATGAATACTTATACTTATCAGGATCAGCTTTATGTTCTAATAATAATCGCACGACCTCGGTATGTTTTTCAGAAATTCCCCAACGACTGCCCGATGCTTGTGCAGCAACATTTAAGGGTGTTTGTCCATTTTTATCTGCAATATTTACATCCGCGCCGTTTTGGATCAGTTCACGTATGCGTGGAATATCAGCTATTTTCACTGCTTGATGTAAAAGTGTTTCGCCATTAGCATTTTGTTGATTAACATCTTGCTGTGCTTCCAGAAATGTTACGATCTCTTTATGACCAAACCTTCTTGCCGCTTCAATAGCTTCCATCATGGCAGTTTTACTTTTATCCATTTTAGCATACTGCATGGTAATCAATGTTTTAATCACATCAAGATTATTAGCATTGGTAAAAATAACAGGCTGATTGAGGTCATTTAAAGAAGATTGAATCAATGAAATAACCTTTTTGTTGGTTTCTGGATCTTCAAAATTATTATATTGAATAGAATCCATGGATTTATCATTTTTAATAATAAAGATAAATTTCATGGTTTTGCCTTCAACTGCCCAAATATTTTGTTGAGCTATTCCTTTTATTGTATATTTATTCCTGTTAAGTACCCCCATCACAGTAGAAACCGTTTTTTCTTCGGGTAACACAACTAGACATTTATCATGAGGCGAAGAAATGGGAACTTCTTGTAATTTACCATTTGCCACTAAAACGGATCGAACAGGTGATGATAATAAAAAATTATTGGCTTCGTTTGTTAATCGTTCGACTTTGTGTGCGGTATGGTCTTTATGTGCGGCAAAAAGCATTTTTACCATTTCTATATGTCCATTTTTCGCAGCCGATACAAGAGGAGAGTCTTCTCCCAAATTGGGGTCTTCCCCAGCTTGAATTCTCGCCTTGACTGCTTCCATATTGCCAATAGCAGCTGCAGTTTTCAAAGAAATTAAATTTACAATGCCATTATCACTTGTTAAGTCGCCTTGCTTAGCAAGCGCATTTCGCAATTGGTCTTGTAAAAACTTTCTTCGGGATGGGTCATTAATTTTCGCTATATCAAAAACAGTTATAATGGCTTTGTCAGCTCCTGATTTAGCTTCTTTTTCAAGGTATGCTGGGGTAATGGGTTCGCCCGCAACGGAAATTCCAACGAAATTCATATGCGAAACATCTAAATCAGCTAAAAATAATAAGCCGCCATATTCTCCTGAAAACATACTTTTTTCTTTCGCTTTAAAATTACAACCCATGGCATAATCTAGGCATGTTTTTACGATGCGGGCATAAGAACTTTTAAGTTGTTCGATTTTTTGTTCCAGTTCTTTTTTATTCTTATCAAATTGGGCTAAGTTATCTAACAAATCATTTAAGTTGCGCTCTAGAGCAGCTTTGTCGGTAACTATAACATTAAATTCTTTAGCTAATTTACGAGTAAATACTTCGATAAACTTATTTTTTTCTTGTTCATTATTTTTATCAACATTTTTTAATAATTCATGTAATTCTTTATAAAGTCTTTTCGTTTTTGGAGTTAATGAATAATCATGATAAAACGATGCTCTATGTTTATTTATAATATCAAAAGCATAATCCAATTTATCTATTCGTTGTTCCTCGCTGTATTTATAGGCTAACGTTGGTTGATATTCTTTATAGCCATGCACATACATTTTCTCATAAGCAAGGTCTAATGTATTAGTAACACTCGCACCATGTTTAACAAGTAACTCGACCATGCGCGTATTACCATTTTCAGCAGCTTTGGCAAGAAAAGTTGTGCCGCCATGGAGTTCGCCTAAGGTGCCACCCCCGCATAAACCATTTGCTTCGGCACCGCATTTAAGTAAGTAATCGACAATATCCGTTTGGTTTTCAATGACTGCCGTGCGTAATCCAAAATTATTATTCCAATGGTCTCTATCTTCGTATTTTCCTAAATAAATTTTCGCACCGTTTTCTACCAATAATTTAACCATGCTAAATTGCCCGGATTTTATGGCAAAATGCAGAAGTGTTTCCACGTTGTGCTCACGATCATCAGCATAAGCATGTGCGTCAGCAGATAAACCTGCCTCTAATAAAAGTTTTACTGCTTCTTCATGACCGGCTAAAATAGCATCGCGCGCAGCACATTCAATGGTGTTTTTATCAGAATGATAATTCCACCAATGCTCTTTTTTTACTGAGACCAGAGCATTTTTAAGTTCTATGAGATTATTTTCTTTAACCAAACTTGCAATTTTTTCTAATTCATTTTGTTTAATTTCTGCAGGCATAAAGTTCCTTATTTTTTTAGTTATAAATTTATTAGTTATAAATGGGCCGAAAAGAAAATTGCCTCATTCTATATTAAATAGTTGAAATAGCTAACTTATTTTTACACTCGAATGATATAATATAAATCAGGTTCGGATAATAGGATCAATCCATGAACAAACCTATCTTCGTAGGGTATGATGGTTTTAGAATAAAAAAAAGGCGACTTTTGGGGGCCGCCTTAAAATGCTCAACTCAGGTATAA
>CAYVRW010000145.1:0-3572 GCA_964453575.1 uncultured Coxiellaceae bacterium
CTACATTAAAGTCTTATAACTTATTTTTTGTCGTCCTTCACTTCTTCAAACTCCGCATCCACTACATTATCACTCTTGCCCGCTGATGATGAGCTTTCTGCACCTGGTTGTTGCGTTTCAGCACCAGGCTGGCCTTGCTGTTGTTGTTGATTAGCATACAAATGCTCGGCCATTTTTGAAGAGGCTTCGGTTAAAGCTTTAGTTTTTTGTTCAATTAAATCTTTATCATTGCCTTTGACCGCTTCTTTTAAGGCTTCAATGGCTGCTTCAATGTTTTTACGTTCATCGGCAGATACTTTATCGCCTGCTTCAGTCAGGGACTTGGTCACTGCATGAATCATGTTATCGGCTTGATTACGTACATTCACTAATTCATGGAATTTACGATCTTCGGCAGCATGCGTTTCAGCATCTTTCACCATGTTTTTAATTTCTTCTTCAGTCAAACCACTGGATGCTTTAATCACGATAGATTGCGCTTTGCCAGTTGCTTTATCTTTTGCCGAAACATGTAAAATACCATTCGCGTCAATATCAAACGATACTTCAATTTGCGGCATACCGCGCGGTGCTGGCGGAATATCAGTTAAATCAAAACGGCCTAATGATTTATTGGCCGATGCCATTTCACGTTCACCTTGCAGCACATGCACAGTCACAGCTGTTTGATGGTCAGCTGCGGTTGAAAAGACTTGTGATGCTTTGGTTGGAATAGTGGTATTTTTTTCGATTAATTTAGTCATGACACCGCCTAAGGTTTCGATACCTAAGGATAAAGGTGTTACGTCTAATAACAATACGTCTTTAACATCACCGGCAAGCACAGCGCCTTGAATCGCAGCACCGACTGCAACGGCTTCGTCAGGATTCACATCGCGGCGTGGTTCTTTGCCAAATAAATTCTTCACCGTTTCTTGAACCAATGGCATACGGGTTTGACCGCCGACTAAAATCACATCGGCAATATCATTAAAGTTAACGCCAGCATCTTTAATAGCAGTTTTGCAAGGTTCAATGGTACGTTGAATTAAATCTTCCACGAGCGATTCAAGCTTGGCGCGTGTCATTTTGATATTTAAATGTTTTGGGCCTGATGCATCTGCTGTGATGTATGGAAGATTAATATCGGTTTGTTGTGCAGATGATAATTCAATTTTAGCTTTTTCAGCTGCTTCTTTTAAACGCTGTAATGCAAGAGGATCGTTACGCAAATCAATACCCGATGATTTTTTAAAGTCATCAACGAGGTAATTCATGATACGTAAATCAAAATCTTCACCCCCTAAGAAAGTATCACCGTTAGTCGATAACACTTCAAACTGATGTTCTTTATCCACTTCAGCAATTTCAATAATAGAAATATCAAAGGTACCGCCGCCTAAGTCATACACTGCAATTTTGCGGTCGCCGGGTTTTTTATCCATACCAAATGCAAGGGCTGCAGCAGTAGGTTCGTTGATAATACGTTTAACTTCAAGTCCTGCAATACGGCCTGCGTCTTTGGTTGCTTGACGTTGTGAATCATTAAAGTAAGCAGGAACGGTAATTACCGCTTCGGTTACTGGATGACCTAAATAATCTTCGGCGGTTTTCTTCATTTTCATAAGAACTTGCGCGGATACTTGCTGCGGCGCTAATTTTTTGCCTGCCGCTTCAATCCATGCATCACCATTGTCAGCACGAATAATTTTGTATGGCACAATTTCCATATCTTTACGCACCACTTCTTCATCATAACGACGACCAATAAGTCGTTTTGCTGCATAAATAGTGTTTTTAGGATTGGTCACCGCTTGACGTTTCGCAGGCTGGCCGACAAGAATTTCATTGTTATCAAGATAAGCGACCACGGATGGCGTCGTTCTATCACCTTCTGCATTTTCAATAACGCGTACTCCTTTGCCTTCCATCACTGCGACGCAGGAATTTGTCGTACCAAGGTCAATACCTATTACTCTATTTATTGTTGCCATAATATTCTCCAAAAAAATCGATATACCATTAATATGGGGTTGATTTATATATATTCAAGGTTACTTAGAAACGACTACCAATGCCGGACGTATTAAACGTTTGTTCAAAAGATAACCTTTTTGTAATACATTCAATACAGTATTTGGCGGGACATTAGGATCATCCTGCATAGAAACCGCCTGATGTAACTCTGGGTTAAAAGGCTGGCCTTTAGGATCTATGCTTTCGATGCCGAATTTTTCCATAGCGGTCGTTAACATCTTCAAGGTTAAACTCACCCCATCAAGCAAACTGCCTGCACCCGATTCTTCATTAACATGGGCGGCAATAGCACGCTCTAAGTTGTCCACCACGGGCAAAAGCTCAAGTGCAAGCTTTTCTATAGCAAATTTATGCGCATTTGCCATATCACGTTCTAGTCTTCGGTGCATGTTTTCCATTTCGGCCTGGGTACGTAACATGCGCTCTTTAAACTGATCAGCTTGTTCTTCAGCTTCAGTAAGCTTTTTTTGTAATTCCTGGTAGGATGCATGATCTAACAACCCCTCCGCCGCAGGCTGTTCATCATCAAAAGATGCATCATGTTCTTTACCAAGTTTTTGATGCAAAGACCCGGTACTACCCGCTTTCTTTTCTTTAGAAGACACTTCTCTCTCCTTTTGTTTCAATATCGTCCTGAATATATGGGGATGATTTAACCTTGATTCAAGGCAGCCGATAATAATTTTGCCGTTATATCGACGGCAGAAATCACGCGTTCATAAGGCATTCTGACAGGGCCAATGACACCTAAACTTCCAATAAGTTGATCATCCACCGCATAAGAAGCGGTGACAATGCTGCACTCATCAAAATTCTCATAACCCGATTCTTTTCCGATAAATATTTGTACACCCTCCGCTTCTAAAGCATGTTCTAATAAATTTAATATTTCTTGTTTTTGGGTAAATGCATTAAATAATACCCGCCAGCGTTCCACATCAATCGTACGGTCGGAATAATTCAATATATAGTCTTTATTTTCTTCTTTAGCACCCCCAAAAGCATCAAACGCTGCCTGCAGTAACCCCGCCATGGTTTCACGTTCTTCACGCATGGTTTCTAAAAGCGCTTTGCGAATGTCTAACAACGTTTTGCCTGCATAATGGGCATTAATGTAATTGCTTGCTTCTTGTAACTCATGTTTTGTATAAACTTTATCGGTATAAATGACACGATTTTGCACTTCACGGTTATTTAATACCAGTATCACCAACACTCGGTTTGCGGAAAGTGCTAAAAACTCAACCTGACGTAAAGCAACCCGATTACGTCTGGGAAAAGCAACCACGCCTGCCAATTGAGTCATGTTTGACAGGATAGAAGACGCTGATTGCAGTAAATTAGACATTTCCAAATCAGGGTCTAATTTACTTTGTAAAACATGTACTTCGTTAGAATTCAGAGGTTTTACTTTAATCAAACTATTCACAAACCAGCGATAACCCAAGGATGTGGGTACCCGGCCGGATGAAGTATGCTGTGAAGTTAAATACCCATTTTCCTCTAAATCAGCTAAGATATTGCGTATTGTCGCAGGACTCAAACCCAGGGCACAT
>CAYVRW010000146.1:0-3411 GCA_964453575.1 uncultured Coxiellaceae bacterium
TTCCATTTCCCTTCTCCCATAGCGCTTTTTGCTATGGGAGAAGGTGCCCGAAGGGCGGATGAGGGTGTTGCCGATCTGCACGTTTTCGCTTAGGATGACATGCCGTAAGAGGAATCAATTAAGGAACTCATATGAAAAAAGTAATCAAATGGATTGGAATAGTAGTCGGAATGGTAGTATTGCTGGCAATTCTTTTGGTGGTCTCTTTAGCTACCTTTGTTAATCCTAATCGATTCAAACCATTACTTGCTGAAAAAATGCAACAATATACGGGACGGCAACTTATCATAGAGGGTGATTTATCGTGGACTTTTTTTCCTTTATTTGGAATAAAAACAGGCCATGTTACTCTCAAAAATCCAACATCATTTGATCAGGGTATTTTTGCTGAGGTTAAAGACATTACAGTCAGTATCAGGTTATGGCCATTGTTATATAAAAAAGTAGAATCCAGCGGTATAAAGTTAGATGGCATGAAGTTGCATTTAATAAAAAATAATCAAGGCCAAGTAAACTGGAGTTTTCATGCAAATACGCCTGCAGCCATTCAGCCCACAAGTTCAGCAGCGCATGCAAGAGCATCTGCCATGGCAGTGGCTATTTTAGGATTAGATATTGTTAATTCTGAAATTACCTGGAAAGATGAACAGAAAAAGCAATTTATCAACATAGAAAAATTTAATTTACATGCCAAAAATATTAATTTATTAAAACCATTTCCCATTACCTCAAAGTTTATCATTTCAAACCCAGTCAAGACTTTGCAAAGTGAAGTCCAATTAAAAACCGATGTTTCACTTAATTTAGATGCACAAGTGTTTTCATTGAGAAATGTGGAGATCATCACTCATACTCAGCAAAATAAACAATCCATCAAAGCGGTTATGACGGGCGATATCATGGCAGACTTTGCCAAACAAAACCTTGAATGGGAAAATTTTCAAGCAAAATCCGATGATCTTACTTTAAATGGCAAAATAAATATCGCTAATCTTATGACAAATCCTGTCATCACAGGTTATATGGAGATCCCTTCCTTTGATTTAAGAAAATGGCTGCAAGATCACGGACGGGATGTGACGATACAAGGTTTAAAAAAAGTGAGTGGCAAAGTTGATTTTATTCCAGTACCAAAATCATTTGCTATGAATGGTAAATTTGTTGCGGATGAATTTATTATCAATCATGTTAAACTGACAAATTTAACGGTTCCTGTTCACTATCAGATGGGTATTCTATCTTTAACACCCATAAGTGCAGCGTTCTATCAAGGACGATGGAATGGCAATGTTAAAATAGATTTAAATACCGCAGCGCCGCAATTTACTATTGCTGCGAACTTAACTCAGTTTAATGTGGAAGCATTAATTCAAGATTTGTCACCCAAACAAAAATTGAGGTTTGCCGGCAAAGGGAATTTCGATATGCAAGTGACTACCCAAGGCGATGATAAGCTTAGCATATTGAAAAATTTGAATGGTGCAGGGCATTTTAATGTTAATAACGGCATGTTGAAAGAGATTGATATGAATCACATGATTTCAAGTGCAGTGGCCAGAGTAGCAAAAAACACTACAGCGGCAGAAAATACTAAGCAAACCAATTTTAAAGAGGTCAAAGGTAGTTTTGTGATTCAAGCCGGGGTCGTCAATAATAACGATTTGCTAATGAGTTCAACGGAATTTATCACTAAAGGTGAGGGCAATATTAATTTAGTGAATCAAACGATAAATTATCGTTTACAAACCTTATTAACAGCGGGCGTTCTTGCGGACAAAATGAGAAACACTTATTGGTATGGATTGCCTATTCCTGTGCGTGTTGAAGGTAATTTATCAATGCCGCAAATTACTTTAGATCTCGATATGCTCACTAAAGAAATTGCCGAGCGGCAAATATTAAAAGTTAAATCACAACTGCAGGAAAGAATTGAAAAAGGGAAAATACCAGAAAAAGCCGGCAAATTTTTACAAAATTTATTAGGTCATTAATATGTTAAGCGTTATTTCAATCAATCTTAATGGGATTCGTTCCGCAGCCAAAAAAGGATTTTTTGAATGGATGATAAAGCAAAATGCGGATGTTATTTGTGTACAAGAATTGAAAGCACAGGATTGTGATTTGGTTAAAGCTGTTTTTAAACCTGAGGGCTATCATACTTATTATAATTGTGCTGAAAAAAAAGGGTACAGCGGGGTCGGTATTTATTCAAAATATGAGCCATTACAAATTAAAACCAGTTTAGGATGGCCTGAGGCAGATCAAGAGGGCCGTTATATTGAATTAGACTTCGGAAAAATCAGTGTTGCATCACTTTACATGCCATCAGGAACTAGCGGAGAGCATAGGCAAATTATTAAGTTCGATTTTCTTAAGCGTTATGCGGAGTATTTAAGGCAGCTGCTTAATCAATCCCATGAGTATATTATTTGCGGGGATTGGAATATTGCGCATACCAGAATGGATTTAAAAAATTGGCGCGGTAATCAAAAACATACTGGCTTTTTGCCCGAAGAACGTGCATGGATGGATGAATTATTTGGCACACTTGGCTTTGTGGATGCTTTTCGTGAAGTTAATAAAGAGCCGGATCAGTATACGTGGTGGTCAAATCGCGGCCAGGCTTGGGCAAAAAATGTAGGATGGCGTATTGATTATCAAGTGGTAACTTCGGGGTTAAAAGAAAAGATAAAATCAGTTAGTATATATAAAGACCAACGTTTTTCTGATCATGCACCATTGCTTATTCATTATGATACGGTTCTTAAGGGTATGTTAAGTTAAATACCCTATAATGTATGAGCATGTTGGAGAAAAAAATGAAAGGTGAAACAGAATTGGAAAAGGCTGTACCTATCATTCATGTTACTGTGCCTGATGCGCACTTAGGAAGAGTGTTGCTTGATGGTAAATTTATTGCCTATCATGATCATAGATACGGTGTAACTTCTAATGAACATCATATTGTGATGAAATTATTATCACAAGATGATGTGTTTGTTTTATTTTATCTTCATGTCCCTTATGCTTATCCCATTCCAGATGGCATAAAAGATACGGTTACATCAGCTCTAGAAACTACCATGAAAAGGGCAATTCAAAAAATGGAATTTATTAATGCAGGAACAGAGTCAGAAAAAAAACATATTCAGTTTCGCGTTGAGCTTGGAGGTCACAAATGAGCGCTCCCTATAGAACGACATATAGAGATCCAATAGCAGTTATTGAAGCTATCAATAACACTATCGAAGACTGGAAACGCCATCAGCTTGCAAAACAAGGGTTGTCTAATTTTGGGATGTTTAGTCGGACTAGTGTTTCTGCTTCTAGAGAAGATCTTCTTACCGATACTCATATTCACCCTAAAAAATTGGATTAGAATGTAGGGTGGGCAAAGGAGTGAAGCGACGT
>CAYVRW010000147.1:0-3357 GCA_964453575.1 uncultured Coxiellaceae bacterium
GAGCGTTGGAGGGGAGAGGGGCTCTCTTCTCAAAATTATGCGTCGATCCTACAGGCCCAAGTCCCAGTCAACCGGCCCAGGAAATAATCGTAATATTATTCCAGTGACTGTTATTTAATAATAACAGTCACCTCATTTTCATCACCATCAATGAATTCCTCATTTAACCATTTTGCATCACTGGTAAACATTCTTATGCATCCGTGACTAGCATTATAACCAGGAACTTCAGGCGAGCCATGCAATGCAAAACCACCATGAAAAAACATACAATAAGGCATAGGTGCACCGCCTCGGCCGACTGGGAATTTAGTAGAAACACATCCATCACCCTCTTTACTATAGACATTGAAAATTCCTCTGGGAGAGTTACAATGCCGCCCTATATCAGGACAATAACCCTTACCGCCTGAGATAGGGCCCCAGCGTAATAAATTTCCCTCTTCATCGTAGGCACCAAAAGCAAGTTTTGCAAAATTGACAATAATAACTTTCTGGCCTGGAGGAGAGATTTGCATATCAAAAGGTGCGAAATCAAATGTATTGATATCTTGTGGGTTTTCAGGAATCGCTATAATCATGCCAGTGTAAAGAGGTGTGTTCATGCGATTAATGCGTTTTACAAGATCACGATTATCTTCATCGGGAAATAATGTTGTCCAGGTATCATTTTTTTTTACTTTATAACAATCGTAGATTGAACTGTTATCGCAAATAGTCGATCCAAAAGAAGAAGATTTGGCAAAAACATTTGTGACAAATAACGAAAATAGAATAAATAATATTATTTTATTCATATTTTAACCCCAACCGTTTTGTATTTTATTGTTCTTATAAGTTTTATTTTAATACATAACCATGAAAAATAACCAAAAATAAACAATAAAATATAATTTTCTAATTAGATCAGGCTGTTATAGAATTCCAAACACATTAATTTAATCATAAATCAGAGGTAACTTATGGAAAGCACTCATGAAATAATTAAAGTCCGCGAATTAACCAATCACATTCTTGAAATCAAATTAAATCGCCCGCAAGCATTGAATGCATTAAACGCTGAGGTCATTGACAGATTACATAACAGCTTACTTGCCGCTAAAAATAATCCGCATATTAAAGCTATTCTGCTCACTGGTGAAGGCAAAGCCTTTTGTGCAGGCGCTGATATCAATCAATTGGAAATGTTAGGCGGCCAAACCGGATATGATTTTGCACGCCATGGACAAAAGGTTTTTGATCTTTTGGAACAATTAGGCAAACCAAGTTTAGCTGCGATCAATGGGTATGCTTTAGGCGGCGGCTGTGAACTTGCCATGGCTGCAACCTTAAGAATGGCAGCATCAAATGCAGCTTTCGGACAACCTGAAGTGAAACTGGGTGTACTGCCAGGTTTTGGCGGTACGCAGCGATTGTCACGTTTGATAGGAAAAGGCAGGGCGCTTGATCTTTGTTTAACCGGCCGCATTATTAAAGCTGAAGATGCACTGGCATGGGGATTAGTGACAGAAGTAGTGAAACCAGAAGAGTTACAACAACGTGCCGTCGCATTTTTAGAAAGTTTGGTTAAGCTGCCGCCGTTAGCACAAAAAAGTATAATGACCGTTATCAATAACGGGTTTAATTTATCGTTAGAAGATGCTTTGGAATTAGAAGCAGCGCATTTTGGTTTAGTTTGCGCAACGCGCGATAAACATGAAGGTGTGCGCGCATTTTTAGAAAAACGTACCGCAGAATTTGTGGGGGAATAACACATGCATACGACGGATATTCTTTTTGAAGAAATAGAAGGGAAAAACGGTGATATTGGTTTAATTACCTTGAATCGACCCCAAGCCCTTAATGCCTTAGATCATGCGATGTTTAAGATGTTGCACGAATATCTTACGATATGGCAAGAAAAACCCTCCATTAAAGCTGTGATCATAAAAGCTGTCGAAGGCCGGGCATTTTGTGCGGGCGGTGATGTGAAATCAGTGTATGAAAAACGTTTAAATAAAGAGAATAACATAGAAGATTTCTTTAAAGATGAATACGCTGTCAACCGTATGATTTACCATTATGCCAAACCTTATATTTCATTCTTAGATGGTATTACTATGGGCGGCGGTGCTGGCGTTTCCATTCATGGCTCGCATCGTGTTGCAACCGAACGTATGTCTTTCGCCATGCCAGAAACAACCATAGGTTTTTTTCCTGACATCGGTGCTTCGTATTTTTTAGCTAGGTTAACGCATAAAATTGGTTTTTATTTGGGTTTGTCCGGTGATCGTATTGCCTATAATGATGCGTTTGATTTACGATTGGTTGATGTGGTGATTTCTTCAGATAACCAACATCAATTATTACAAACGTTGGTTGATGCGGATTTACCAACTAAACAAGCAGTCACTCGCATCATTAAAGATTTTAGTATTCAAGTACCGCCTTCGGATTTATTAAAACATAAAGATGTCATTCAACGTTGTTTTTCGCATCCATCCGTAGAAAAGATTATAGAGGCATTGGAGTCATCAACTGAATGGTGTAAAAACCTTGCTATCAACCTTAAAACCAAATCGCCCATGAGTCTGAAAGTCACCTTGCAAGAATTGCTAAGAGGAGAAAAATTGGATTTTGATGCATGCATGGACATGGAATATGTAATGATGCAGCATTTTTTAAAATCCCATGATTTTTTGGAAGGCATACGTGCGGTGCTTATCGATAAAGATAAAAAACCGGTATGGCAGGATAGTCTAAGTGAAGTAAGGGAAGACAATGTTTTAGAATATTTTGCATAACTCATTGTAATTATGGACTATTTATATTTACATAAGGTGGTGATTTAGTTCAATTTTTGGTTATACTGATATTAAGAGGATATATTTTATACATAACCGAAAACTAAAAACAAGGGGGGTAATGCCTATGTTATCAACTCAAATCACAATGAAAGATATCCCTTCTTCACAAGCCATAGAAAACCACATTCGTCTTAAAGCCCAAAAACTTACTTTGTATGCACCTAAAATTAATAGTTGTAGAGTTGTTGTTGAAGTGCCGCAAAAACATAAACGGCAAGGTAAGATATTCAGTGTACATATCGATGTCACAGTTCCAGGAAAAGAGCTGGCTGTCAGTCATCAAGAAAATCAAGATATTTATGTCGCCATACGTGATGCATTTAATGCCATTGAACGGCAACTTGAAAAATATGCGCAAAAACGTAGTGGCCATGTGAAAACACACAATAATCCGCGTCAGTTGGCAGCAGATTCTCAAACGGATATTAATGATTCAGTTGCATAAGCCCGCATTGCCTTATAGCGGTTTAAAAAAGTATGGTCATAGTTGTTTTAAGCGACTTGGTGACAG
>CAYVRW010000148.1:0-3273 GCA_964453575.1 uncultured Coxiellaceae bacterium
CGTGCCCACCAAAACGTTCACCAAAATGGTGGGCACGTCGCAGCGCTCCTTTGCCCACCCTACAGTTCACAGTTTAATTTCCGAGACTTAATTGAAAGAACGTAACAATTTTCTTCTTAATCCCATACCTTTTCTCAACTGCTTTCAAAAGAATATTATAACACTCATCAATTTTATCACCTGGCATATCAATTAATGCTCGCCTTAACACTAAATCATTCTTTGTTTCATCCTCAGCAAAAAGTATTTCATACAATTTAGCTTTCATACACTTAAGTTTTAACATCGCAGCAAGTGCATGCAGTTTTCCTTCAGCAATTGCCGAAATCAATGCATCATAACCATTACAGTCAATCACATCAAAAAATAACGGATTATTAAATAATCGTATGGCCTTACACCATTGTCTATCCACTAATAAATGCAACGCAGATTTTGAATTTTCATCAGATCCTATCGAATCTGTTCTGTCGAGGTTTGCCACTATTTTTTTAATAAGCGGTTCAGCAAAATTTAATAATTCTTCTTCTGATTCACTGCTTTTAATGGCAATGATGAGAGCGTCTAAATCATGACTTGTTTTTGCAAAAACATCGGCCTTGAATTTTTTGATTAAAGTGTTAACCAAATCTTTATGGGTAAGTGTACATGCAAACATGAGTGCCGTAAGATTAAGCTGCTCTTGCGGAATATATATTTGATGATTTACATAGGTTGTAGCGGTATATAACGGTAATCGGATATTAAATGACGCACGCTTTAACTTATAAAAATTATTTGGCAACATGATGTAAGTATCATGCGTTTGTAATACTTTTTTTTGTTTTTCCGTTAAGAGAACAGGTTTTTTAGCATAATCATTAATATGTTCTGCTAAAAAAGCGCCAGGTGCTAAATTATTTTGAAAACTTGGAATATAATATAAATGCTCAGGGTAATCATAATCCAGGCCATAATCAATGACCAGTTGCTCACCTTTTTGTATATCTCTTCCAGCTTTATAATAAATAATATTCTTAATTATTTCTGATTTTACATTTGGATCTGTGCCATTATGATTAATGAATCCTGCAATCGAGCGCTTATTATGGGCTAATATTGCATCATCGATATTGGACCTTTCTTTAATACCAAAAGCATAATGGGTAATTCGCTTAATTTCGTAATCGACTAAATCTTTTAATTTTTTTGCGGAGATATTTTTTTTGATTTTTTTATTTTTTAATAAAGAGAGTTTAGCTCTACTGGGAGTCGTTTCTTTGTCTAATGAGGCAAGTTCACCAAGGTATTCACATATAGTTTGATTTTTTTTAATGGGGACATTGGTCATAACACCCATATTATAATGATGGCTTTTGAAAATAGTTACACTAGGATATCGAGGATTTTTATCCTTAATAAATGTCGTGATTGCAGCATCTTTGCATAAACGGTTGATATCAGTATCATCTTTAGGATCGTAACTAACTGAAACAACAGGTTTTTCGGCATAGATGGTAAGTGTAGAGTCATCTAAGACTTTGCTAAAATTTTTTGAACGCATGTGAACCTTTTATGAAATCATGTATTGCAGCGATGCAACATTATATATGATTTCACAAAAATGTATATCATTTAAGCACGACAGCTCACACCAGGTATACAACCATATCCCACTAGCTTTCCTGAATCATAGTATGGATAAGTAAAATCAAATACACTGACACCGTACATGGATTTATGTTTATAAGGCCGCCCATTGCTAGAACCGAACATGAGAGCTTGATTGTTTTTATCTTTTCCTAAATACATCATGACATGGGTAATGGGCGGTGTTCTATTCACTTTATAAGTGCCGCTCCAAAATAATAAATCGCCAGGTTTTAAATTTTTAAGTTTATCTTTGCCAAAGATGCCTGATTTAACTTTATAGAGTACTCCTTCATTTTGTACCCAGGTATAAAGTTGATTAGCTTGTCTTGGTGAATCAATATGTCTTGTTTTTAAAAGATAATTAATAGTACCGGAACAATCCATGCCTTTATTGTTGGGATGAGCAGAACCATAAATATAGGTCAGATTTTTTTTGGAGAGCGTGCGCGCTTCTTTAATCAGTTCTTTGACAGCAGGCGGATATGTATTAAAATCAACGAGCTCATTAATCGGTATAGGTTTTGTGATAGCGTGATGTAAGTTTTTTGCACTAGCATGTAACGCGCTAAAAAATAAACCGGTGAAAATTATTATTTTTAATATGTTCATAATACAACCATTAATAATTATTATTCGAACATTTTACATAAAATTGTCTATCACTCAAACATTTTATTTATAAGGAAACACAATGTGGTTTAAACAAGTGCAATTGTTCACATTAAAAAATGCTAATAAATATACACCCGATAATTTAATTCAGAAATTAGAAGAACTTGCATTCAGACCTTGTCTTCCTTCTATGCAAATGAGCATCGGTTGGGTACCGCCTATTGATGAAGACGATGTCCCTTTAGTGATAGCAGTCAATGATTGTTTGATGTTTTGTTTACAGATAGAAGAAAAAATATTGCCTGCAACTGTTATTCGCCATGAATTAAATCAGAAAATTAAACAAATTCAATTACAAGAAGATAGAAAGGTTAGGCAAAAAGAAAAATTAGCAATTAAAGATGAGTTAATGCTAACGTTATTACCGCGCGCATTTACCAAATTTTCACGATATTATGCTTATATCGATACCAAAAATAATTATGTCGTTTTTAATACCACGCAGGCTAAAAAAACAGAACAATTTGTATCGTTGTTCAGAAAATCGGTGAGTGAAGATATAGGAGTATGTGAATTAAAAAAACTTTCGCCGATTGTCACGAGCTGGATAAAAACCCAGGCATATCCTACTGAATTTTCCATCGAAAAAGCGTGTTTATTACAAGACCCGGGGCATGAAGACAGAGTCATTCGTTGTCAGGAGCAGAATTTATTTGCGGATAGCATAAAGGCACTTATTAAAGATGGTTGTGAAGTAAAGCATATTGCGCTTTCATGGCATGATAGGGTTAATTTTGTATTATCTGCAGATGATTTCACTTTGCGCAGCATTAACTACGAAGAAGAGATTACAGCACAAGCCATAGAGATGGAAGCAGAAACAAAACAACAACAGTTTATTGCGGACTTTTTTATTATGTCTGCCACGCTTACTGGATTGTTGAAAGACTTGCAAGAGGTTTTTGCGCGGGTTGTAAAAGCGGAAGCAGCTGCTTAGCGGTAGGGTGGGCAAAGGAGCGCTTCTCAGCG
>CAYVRW010000149.1:0-3202 GCA_964453575.1 uncultured Coxiellaceae bacterium
TTCCGGTCATCGACCAGAGATGCGCATTCTACCCATCTTATTTTTATTGTCAACACGCTTATGTAAACTTTTTTAAAATTTTTTATTTCGCGTTAAAACTGCGCAGAACCAACGGATTTCTCTACACAATTTGGACAATGCTCATTATCATACTGCTAACCAGACTACAGGAGCCTGCTCGTTATGACGAAAAAAGCCAAATTACCCGATTTAGAAAAATCACTTTCTGAAATTAACACGCTCGTGGAACAAATGGAAACGGGCGAATTAACCCTGGAGCAATCCCTTGTGCATTTTGAACGCGGCATTAAATTAATCAAACATGCACAAACTATCTTGAATGATGCCGAACAAAAAGTGCAGCTGCTTATTAATAATCGGGGCGAAGACACCTTAACTCCTTATGAGACTAGCGACGAATGAACATGTCTTTAGATGAATTAATTATTTACTGTAATAATCAATTAGAAAAACTTTTTATGCACTATTTAAAAGACAGCAAATGTCCCGCACCTCTTTTACAGGAAGCTATGTATTATGCGGTTCATAATGGAGGAAAACGTCTTAGACCTTTACTGGTCTATGCCACCGGTCTAACTTTAGGCGCTACACTTGAAAATCTAGATGCAGCAGCGGCAGCTATTGAACTCATTCATACTTATTCGCTAATACATGATGATTTACCTGCGATGGACAATTCTGATTTACGACGCGGCAAACCTTCTTGTCATAAAGCTTATAATGAATCATTAGCCATTTTAGCAGGTGATGCACTACAGCCGCTTGCTTTTGAAATCCTAGCGTCACATCCATCGGCACTTACTGATCTACAACGCTTAAACATGATTAAAGTATTAAGTGAGGCCTGCGGAATGCATGGTATGGTGGCAGGGCAAGTGCTTGATATGGAAACAATGCAATCTTATGAGGCATTAGAGACAATGTATAGCCTCAAAACAGGCAACCTTATTTACGCCAGTGTGAAATTAGGCTTACTTGCCTCCCCTAAACAAGATGCAGATACTGATTCTTTATTAACATCATTTGCCAAAAACATAGGTCTTGCGTTCCAAATCCAGGATGATTTACTCGATATTGAAAGCAATACGGTAACTTTAGGGAAACCTCAGGGAATAGACCAGACCAATAAAAAAATCACTTTTCCCTCTTTAATAGGGATAGAAAAAGCCCATGAAAAAGTGGAAATGTTATTTAATCAAGTAGAACTTCAGCTTAAATCACTAGGGATTGCATCCAATATACTTAATGAACTAACAAAATATATCATACAGCGCAAAAAATGATTAACTCTAGCCTTTAAATACGCTACACTGCGGCAAAAGTGTGAGGGAATTATGTATTGTCCATTTTGTAATGCGAATGATACCAAAGTCACCGATTCACGTTTGATGCGCGAAACCAACCAAGTACGACGGCGGCGCGAATGTTTGATATGTAAAGAACGTTTCACGACTTACGAAACTGCAGAGCTTGCCCTGCCTTCTATCATAAAACGTGATAATAGACGGGATGCCTTCAGTGAAGATAAACTACGCGCAGGTATTTTACGCGCGTTAGAAAAACGACCAGTAAGTTTAGAACAAATTGAATCTGCCATTAGTCATATTATTCACAAAGCCCGAGCTTCAGGGGAACGAGAAATTCCCTCCAAACAAATGGGTGAATGGGTAATGGATGAATTGCGCGGTTTAGATCAGGTGGCTTATGTTAGATTTGCATCGGTCTATCGCAGTTTTCAAGATATAAAGGAATTTCGTGAAGAGATTAGCCGTTTAGAAAATCAGAATAAAGATTGATTGAGGAGAAAATTAATGAATCCCAAAGCCCGACGGTTTGCACGGCAATATGCGGTGCAAGCTATTTATCAATGGCAAATTGCACATACATTGCCTGCTGATATTGAAACGCAGTTTTTGGCTCGTCAACAAATGAGTAAAAAAACGGATATGCTTTATTTCAAAGAATTGATCCATGCTATTCCTAGGCTGCATGAAGAACTGGATAGTCATATGATTCCTTTTTTAAGCAGGCCTATTGATGAATTAGATCCTATTGAGCTTGCTATTTTGCGATTAAGTGTATTTGAATTAGCTAAGCGGCTTGATGTTCCTTATCGTGTTGCCATTAATGAGGCTTTAGAATTGACTAAAAAATTTGGTTCAGTCGAAGGATATAAATTTGTAAATGGCGTGCTCGATCATGTGGCACAAAAACTACGGTCTACCGAAATCATGGCAGAAAAAAATAAATCATGAATGAATTTACTATTATCGAAGATTTTTTTAATTCATCTCCTCTTAAACGCCAAGACGTGATATTGGGAATTGGCGATGATTGTGCGGTGGTACAACCGCCGCCTGATCAAGTATTACTTATTACCACGGATACTTTAGTTAATGGCGTGCATTTTTTACCTGATACGAATGTTTATGATATAGGTTATAAATCTCTTGCAGTCAATTTAAGTGATTTAGCAGCCAAAGGTGCTGAACCTGCATGGATTACTTTAGCATTGACCTTACCTCAAGCTGAGGAAACATGGTTAAAAGACTTTTCAAAAGGATTATTTGATCTTGCAAACCGTTTCAATGTTCAACTGATAGGCGGTGATTTAACTAAAGGGCCTTTAACTATCACCATTCAAGCCATGGGATTTGCGCCCAAAAATAAAATTTTGCGTCGTGATGGTGCAAAACCTGGTGATTTAATTTATGTATCTAATACATTAGGCGATGCTGCACTGGGTTTAGCTTATTTAAAAAAATCCATTGCTGCAATTAAACCAGATTATTTCGTCACCCGTCTTTGCCGACCTGAACCTAGAGTTGAATCAGGTCAAAAACTTCGTGACATTGCTCATGCTTGCATCGATATATCCGACGGCTTGGCTGCTGATTTAGGCCATATTCTAAACATGAGTAAGGTAGGTGCGAGTGTTTATGTAGACCGTTTGCCTTTATCAGAAGCTTTGCTTGCCTCGGTTTCACATGAGGAAGCCATAGCATTCGCATTAAATGGCGGCGATGATTACGAATTATGTTTCACTGTTGCACCCGATAAAGCGCATCTATTGAACACTCCTTACACTTGTATAGGAAAAATTACCAACGAACTCGGATTAGACTTGCGGTACCAGGATGAAAAAAAATACAATGGTACACAGGCAGGGTATAAACATTTT
>CAYVRW010000150.1:0-3174 GCA_964453575.1 uncultured Coxiellaceae bacterium
TTGCTTCAATCGGATAATAACTTATAAGCTCCATGGATTGATCAGCAAATTCAACGGCCTCATGAGAGGTATAAGCTATGCCTAACTTATAAAGAACATCTTGAAAGGCCATGATACCCATGCCAATCGGTCTATGTTTCATGTTGGAATTGCGAGCTTGTGGGACAGAGTAATAATTCACATCAATCACATTGTCTAACATGCGGATAGCCGTATGAATGGTTTTGCGTAATTTTGCTTGATCCAACCCTTGCCGAGAGAGATGTGCGATAAGATTAATACTACCCAAGTTACATACTGCAATTTCATCAGCCGATGTATTTAAAGTAATTTCTGTGCACAGATTAGAACTATGCACTACGCCTACATGTTGTTGGGGTGAACGTAAGTTACAAACATCTTTGAAGGTAATCCATGGATGGCCTGTTTCAAATAACATGCCTAACATTTTACGCCATAAATTAACCGCAGGTATTTTTTTGAAGTTACGAATTTTACCTGCTGCAGCTTTCGCTTCATAAGCCGTATATTTTTCTGCAAATGCTTTACCATAAATATGATGCAATTCAGGTACTTCATCAGGAGAAAACAATGTCCATTCTTGTTCATTGATCACGCGCTGCATAAATAAATCAGGAATCCAATTCGCTGTGTTCATATCATGCGTACGGCGTCTTTCATCGCCGGTGTTTTTACGTAATTCTAAAAATTCTTCGATGTCTTTATGCCAGGTTTCTAAATATCCGCACACGGCACCTTTGCGTTTGCCGCCTTGGTTAACAGCAACCGCTGTAGAGTTGGCTACACTCATGAAAGGTACTACACCTTGTGATTTTCCATTGGTGCCTTTGATATGAGCGCCTAAAGCACGCACATTACTCCAGTCATTGCCTATGCCGCCTGCGTATTTTTGTAATAAAGCATTATCTTTAATGGCTGCAAAAATTCCGTCTAAATCATCCGGCACCGTAGTCAGATAGCAACTGGATAACTGAGGACGCAGTGTGCCTGCATTGAACAGAGTAGGTGTTGAACTCATGAATTCAAAGGAAGAAAGCAGGTTATAAAATTCAATAGCGCGATCATTGCGTTCGTTTTCTTTTTCATTCAGTGCAAGTCCCATGGCAACACGCATGAAAAATGCTTGCGGCAATTCAAAGCGAACACCGTGACTGTGAATAAAATAACGATCATAAAGTGTTTGTAAACCTAAATAATTAAATTGTAAATCGCGTTCAGGTTTAATGGCGGCACTTAATTTTGCAAGATTGTAAGTGTTAAGCGCGGGATCGAGTAATTCGAGTTCTATACCGCGAGCCATATAAGCTTTAAGATAAGTATGATAAAGCGAAGACATTTCTTCATGGGTTGCTTTATCGCATATATTTAAAAAGCTAAGTGCTTCACTGCGTAAATCATCCAGCAATAAACGTGCTGCGACATAACTGTAATTCGGTTCTTTTTCAATAAGCACACGTGCGGACATAATTAACGCTTTGCTGACCTGGTCGGCAGGTATATTGTCGAAAAGGTTGCGTTTGGTATCTTCAATAATATGGGTTGCAGAAACATCTGATAGATGAGTGCAGGCGCTATTGACGGTTTTAGCCAATCGTTCTTCATCTAAAGGTATTCTTTTGCCATTATGTAACGTTACATGCAAGCGTGGTTGGGAGCTTTTAGCCGCTTCCTGTTCGCGAATTTTGCGGCGTTCTTCTCGGTATAATACATAAGCTCTTGCGACTTTATGTTCTCCTGCGCGCATCAGAATGAGTTCAACCTGGTCTTGGATGTCTTCGATATGAATCGTGCCACCGCTAGGCAAGCGGCGGAGAAAAGCATCGCAAATCTTATTAACATGGCTGACGACGGTTTCTTTTATACGAGAAGATCCTACGGCGGTATCACCTTCAACGGCCAGAAATGCCTTGGTCATGGCAATAGCTATTTTATTACCATCGAAAGGCGTAAGGGTGCCATTACGGCGTATGACTTTTAAATGTCCAGGTGCTGTTGCCGTGATTTCGAAATAGGAAGGTTGAATGAGTGCGGGTTTAGCTATTTCAATCTCAGTTTCCATGGGGTTCCTCCAGAGGTTTGTTCGTTGTGAGGTTAACTGCTTATACTATAAAGAGATTTTGGTCTCAAATACAATATATAGATATTTTTCCTCGTGTTAACACAACATACTGTATATTTGGGTCATATGCAATAGAATAAGATGTGGGATGTCTGTGGATAACATGTGAAAATCACACTGACAAAATTCCTAAAGATTAATTGCTGACACACCCCTAGTGCTTAGCTTATTTTTCAGGCAAAATACAGCCATTTCAACGATTAATCAAGCGGGTATACAAAATGACTACTAAAGATAATAACTTGCCAGATAAAACACAATCCAGGGGTATTTACTTACTACCTAATTTATTCACTACCGCGGCTTTGTTTGCCGGGTTTTATTCTGTAATGGCTGCCATGAAAGGTAATTTTGAGGCAGCAGCGATTGCCATTTTTGTCGCAATGATTTTAGATAGCCTGGATGGCCGGGTGGCACGCATGACGAATACACAAACGGCCTTTGGTGCTCAATACGACAGTTTATCGGATATGGTGGCTTTTGCCGTGGCTCCGGCACTTATTGTCTACAGTTGGTCATTATATAACCTTGGAAAATTAGGCTGGCTTATTGCATTTGTATATACGGCAGCAACCGCATTGCGATTGGCCAGATTTAATACGCAGCCGCATGATGCGGATAAGCGTTATTTCCAAGGATTACCCTGTCCTGCGGCCGCAGCTGTGATCGCTGGATTGGTATGGTTGGGTAATTCTTATGAACTAGAGGGTTTATTAGTTGATATTCCCACGGCTATAGTGACGCTTTCAGTTGCAGCATTGATGGTAAGTACTATCCGCTATTATAGTTTTAAACAAGTGGATTTAAAGGGCAGGGTACCTTTTGTAGTGGTTTTAATACCGGTCGTTATTCTTGCAGCTATTGCAATCGACCCGCCGCAAATCCTTTTTACTGTCTTTTTTGTTTATGCCTTTTCAGCACCGGCTATTACTTTGTGGCAGATACGTAGAATACGGCGTAGATATAAGTAGATATAAATCAGCGATTCCCGCTAAAGAAGGTTAGCTATTCATTTTTAGCGACTTGTTGTCAGG
>CAYVRW010000151.1:0-3039 GCA_964453575.1 uncultured Coxiellaceae bacterium
CTCCAATAGCTATGGAAGACGGATTACGTTTTGCAATTCGTGAAGGTGGCCGCACCGTAGGTGCTGGTGTCGTATCTAAGGTTATCGAGTAAACAACTATGTCTATTGCAAGAAAAAGTCAAAGAATACGAATACGCTTAAAAGCATTTGATCATCGCTTGATTGATCGTTCAACGCGTGAAATCGTAGAAACTGCTAAACGTACAGGGGCGCAAGTCTGCGGACCGATACCTTTACCTACGCAGATAGAGCGTTATACTGTTTTAGTATCACCACATGTGGATAAAGATGCTAGAGATCAATACGAAATACGCACCCATAAGCGCGTAGTCGATATTAATCAACCCACCGATAAGACTATCGATGCGTTGATGAAACTAGATTTAGCTGCAGGTGTAGATGTTCAAATTAGTGTAGATGCAGATAATTAAAAGTGTTTACCCTATGCATTCAACGAAATGCCAATGGGGATTTAAAGAGGCTTAAAAAATGACTCTGGGGTTAGTTGGAAAAAAATGTGGAATGACGCGAGTTTTTACCGAAGACGGTAACTCTATTCCAGTTACAGTAATTGAAATTTTACCAAATAAAATTACTCAAATTAAAACGTTGGAACGTGATGGTTATCAGGCTATTCAGGTAACCACAGGTACTCGTAAAAGATCACGCGTAAGAAAGCCTGCTGCCGGCCACTTTGCAAAAGCAAATGTAGAGCCAGGAAGAGGACTTTGGGAATTTAGAGTAGATTCTATTGATGGCTTCAATGTAGGTTCAGAGCTCAAAGTTGACCTTTTTTCAGAAGGTCAAATGATCGATGTCACCGGCACTAGCAAAGGTAAAGGTTATGGCGGTGTTATTAAACGTTGGCACTTCGCGGCTCAGGATGCAACACACGGTAATTCGTTGTCTCACAGAGCTCCAGGTTCTATAGGTCAAAGACAGTCGCCAGGTAAGGTCTTTAAAGGTAAGAAAATGGCCGGTCACTTAGGTAATGTTCAGCGCACCATATTGTCACAAAGAATTGTGAAAATTGACCCTGAAAGAAATCTGGTTTTAGTTAGAGGTGCAGTTCCTGGTGCTCCTGGTGGCAGCGTTGTAATCAGGCCTGCAGTAAAAGCTAAAAACAATGAGGTGACTAACTAATGAAACTACAAATAATGGGTAGTAAAACTAAGTTAGAAGTTAATGATGCTGTATTTGCTTGTGTTTTTAATGAGCCTTTAATACATCAAGTAGTTACTTCTTATTTAAATGCTGGAAGAGCTGGAACAAAGGCCCAAAAAACACGATCTGAAGTTAGTGGCGGCGGTGCCAAACCTTGGCGTCAAAAAGGTACTGGCAGAGCAAGAGCAGGTACTACTCGTGGTCCAATATGGAGAAAAGGTGGTGTTACCTTCGCGGCTAAACCACGTAGCTACGAAACCAAAGTAAATAAAAAAATGTATCGTGGTGCTATCAAATCTATATTGTCTGAATTAATACGAATGGAAAGATTGATAGTCGTTGAATCTTTAGTAATAGATGCACCTAAAACTAAAAAGTTCCTTGAGCAATTAGATAAATTACAAATCAAACAATCCGTATTAATTATTACTGATGCAGTTGATGAAAACCTTTATCTTGCATCGCGTAATTTACCCGCTGTGGATATATGTGATGTTTCCGCTATGGATCCTGCGTCACTAGTTGGAGCTGAAACAGTTCTTGTCACAGTTACAGCGCTCAAACAGATAGAGGAATTGCTGAAATGATTAAACAAGAAAGATTGTTGCAAATTATATTGTCGCCACATTTATCTGAAAAAGCGGTCATTGCAAAAGATACTGCAAATCAATATGTATTTAAAGTGGCAAAAAATGCAAAGAAACCTGAAATTAAAGAAGCCATTGAAATGCTTTTTAATACATCAGTTGATGCAGTGCGTATCGTAAATGTTAAGAGTAAGCCAAAACGGTTTGGTTCCATTCAAGGAAAGAGTAAGCCTTGGAAGAAAGCATATGTTAAATTGGCGGCAGGCCAAAAAATTGAATACGTAACCGCATAAACAGCGGCTAAGGTTGCTCAAAATATGAGCAATATAAGTGATAAATGGGTATTTTGCTTGAGATAATTGGTTTATAAGAAGTTTTATCTCATATTTATGAAAAATAAATTAAAAAGTGATTGGTTTTTACATAAGCGGCATTATAATAGCGAATCTTGCAACTACACACAGATGAAATTGGCAAAAGTAGAATATTGAGGAACATATGGCATTAGTAATATCTAAACCAACCTCGCCAGGGCGACGTTTTGTAATTAAGGTTGTAAACAATGACTTACATAAAGGTCAACCCTATGGTTCTCTAGTTACAACTAAGAAAAAGACGGGTGGTAGAAATAATTTAGGTCGGATTACATGCCGGCACATCGGCGGCGGTCATAAACAAAAGTATCGTTTAATTGACTTTAAACGCGATAAGGCTGGGATCCCCGGTAAAGTTGAAAGATTAGAGTATGATCCGAATAGAACAGCACATATTGCTTTAATTGTGTACACAGATGGCGAAAGACGGTATATAATAGCGCCAGCTGGTTTAAAGGTAGGGGATCAAATTCACTCAGGTGAAAGCTCTCCGATAAAGGTTGGTAACTGTTTGCCATTAGCGAATATTCCTGTGGGTTCGGTCATTCACTGTTTGGAGTTAAAACCTGGAAAAGGAGCACAGTTAGCGCGAAGTGCCGGTGCATCTGTGCAATTGATAGCACGTGAAGGTATTTATGTGACAGTACGACTGCGATCGGGTGAGATGCGAAAGGTGCTTTCTGAATGTCGTGCAGTGATTGGCGAAGTAAGTAACTCAGAAAATAATTTGAGATCACTTGGTACAGCAGGTGCTAAAAGACGACGTGGAATTAGACCTACTGTTAGAGGTGTTGCAATGAACCCAGTAGATCACCCACATGGTGGTGGTGAAGGTAAGACCTCAGGCGGACGTCATCCTGTAACTCCATGGGGTGTGCCAACTAAGGGTTACAAAACACGTAAAAATAAACGTA
>CAYVRW010000152.1:0-2972 GCA_964453575.1 uncultured Coxiellaceae bacterium
ATAAGCAAGGCATGCGTATTGTGATTGAATTGCGCCGCGGTGAAAATGTGGATGTTGTGCTGAATAATTTATACGTTCATACCCAATTGCAAACCGTTTTCGGTATTAACATGGTGGCCCTCGTTGATGGTCAGCCGCGTACCCTTAATATCAAACAGTTGTTAGAAGCTTTTGTGCGGCATCGACGTGAAGTGGTGACGCGCCGCACTATTTATGATTTACGTAAAGCAAATGAACGTGCACATATCTTGGAAGGTTTAGCGGTTGCTTTAGCGAATATTGATGAAATGATAGCGCTCATTAAACGTGCCAAAGATCCTGCTGAGGCAAAAACCCAATTAATGGCCCGTACTTGGCATGCAGCCGATATGATTACAATGTTGAGTCGTGTTTCAGGATTAAAACATTACGGCCTTGCCGATGATGGCTATCATTTATCACCCGAACAAGCGCAATCCATTCTTGACATGCGTTTACATCGATTAACCGGGTTAGAACAAGATAAAATAGTCGGCGAACATAAAGAATTGCAAGCATTGATTACTGATTTAAATGAAATTTTGGCAAACCATGTGCGCTTAATGAAAGTCATTCACGATGAATTGCAAGAAATAAAAGACCAGTTTGGCGATGCACGTCGCACTGAAATTATTGAAAGCGAAGGTGATTTTTGTTTAGAAGATTTAGTCCCAGATGAATCGGTCGTGGTGACATTGTCGCATGAAGGCTATGTTAAATCGCAATTGACTGCCTCCTATCAAGCACAACATCGCGGCGGTAAAGGTAAATCAGCCACCAACATAAAAGAAGAAGATTTTATTGAGCAAGTACTGATTGCTAATACGCATGATACGATTTTATGTTTTTCAAATCATGGCAAAGTCTATTGGCTGCGAGTTTATCAATTACCGCAAGCCAGCCGCAATGCACGCGGTAGACCTATTGTTAATTTATTACCTTTGGCCGAAAGTGAAAAAATCAGTGCTATTTTACCGATACGTGATTATTCCGATCATGAATTCGTGTTCATGGCAACATCGGGCGGCACCGTTAAGAAAGTGGCATTAAATGAATTTTCACGTCCACGTTCATCAGGCATTATAGCACTTGAATTAAGCGAGAATGACCGCTTAATTGGAGCTTCCATTACCAATGGCAAACAAGATGTGATGTTGTTTACAAGTTCCGGCAAAGCCATTCGCTTTTCTGAAGAAGAAGTTCGCTGCATGGGAAGAACAGCGCGTGGTGTGCGTGGTGTTAAATTACCCAAAGATGAACGTGTGATCTCCCTCGTGGTAGTTGCATCGATGGGTGATATTTTAACTGCGACAGAAAATGGCTATGGTAAACGCACTTCCTTTGAAGAATATCGCGTGACAGGACGCGGTGGACAAGGTGTTATCTCTATTCAGGTGAATGAACGTAATGGAAAAGTGATAGGCGCTTGCCAAGTTAAACCTGAAGATGAAGCGATGTTAATCAGTAATAGAGGTACGTTGGTAAGAGTGCGGGTAAATGAAATTTCTTTAATTGGTAGAAATACGCAAGGCGTACGTTTAATTAATTTATCCAATGAAGAAGTGTTAGTAGGTTTTGAAAAAGTAGCTACATTGAACGGAGAAGTAAGTGACAGTGCACAAGATTCCAGTGATAACCATTGATGGAGCAAGTGGAACGGGTAAAGGAGTGGTTACCCAAAGAATAGCAAAACAACTGGGTTGGAAATTGTTAGACAGCGGTGTGTTATATCGAGTGTTAGCATTCGCGGCACAAAAACATCAGATATCGTGGGACAATGAGCCGGCCTTACAAGAGCTTGCTTTTGCATTAGATGTCAAATTTATTAGTGCAGAGGTTGGGCAATTTCCGCTCATTCAATTAGAAGGACAGGATGTCACCCAGGTTATACGCGATGAAACCATAGGTAATGGGGCTTCTAAAGTAGGCTCACTGCCTAAGGTGAGATCGGCATTATTGGCCAGGCAACGGGCTTTCAGAGAAGAGCCTGGATTAGTAACTGACGGCCGAGACATGGGGACTGTTGTTTTTCCAGATGCCATTCTTAAGGTTTTTTTAACAGCAAGCCTAGAAGAACGGGCTTTAAGACGCTTTAACCAGTTGAAGGCTATGGGTATTCATGCTAACCTGGGCGACCTTGTTGTGGGCCTGTCGGAGCGTGATAAGCGTGATCAAGATCGTGCTATTGCCCCCCTCAAACCTGCACAGGATGCACTCTGCATTGATACTGATCATCTTACCATTGAGCAAGTGGTTGAATGTATTATGACAGAGCTCAAAAAAGTATGGGCATGAACATGCCTTTTTTATGGCGCGATTTTTTATAGAATCGCTATTATTAACTAACAGTTTAAAAGATCGTAATGATCTAGGAAAAAGTATGTCGGGTATGAACGAAAGTTTTGCACAGTTATTTGAAGAAAGTCTTCATCAAACTCCTATGGTACCAGGAGCTATTGTTACCGGTAAAGTTGTACGTATTGCATCAGAATATGTTGTAGTAAGTGCAGGGTTAAAATCTGAATCCACCATTCCTATTGAGCAGTTCAAAGATGAAAGAGGAAATCTTGAAGTGCACGAAGGCGATGAAGTGAAAGTTGCACTGGATGCGGTAGAAGATGGTTTTGGTATTACTCGATTATCTCGTGAACGTGCAAAACGTTTAGAATCATGGGCTGCATTAGAACAAGCTTATACCGATAAAGTAACGGTACGCGGCGTCATCCAAGGACGCGTTAAAGGCGGTTTCACCGTAGAAATTAATAAGATTCGTGCATTCTTACCTGGTTCCCTTGTCGATGTTAAGCCTGTGCGCGATCCAGAATCGCTGGAAGGCAAAGAATTTGATTTTAAAGTCATTAAGATTGACGCTAAGCGTAATAATATTGTTGTATCACGCCGCTCCGCGATGGAAGCAGAAAATAGCGTAGAAAGAGAAGCGTTATTAGAAAATC
>CAYVRW010000153.1:0-2943 GCA_964453575.1 uncultured Coxiellaceae bacterium
CACCACTGCTAAAAATGGTGGGCACGTCGCTGAGAAGCGCTCCTTTGCCCACCCTACAATTATTTAATAACTCACGGCCAACACCTCAATTTTTTCTTTACCGCTAGGCGTTTTAAATTCAATAACATCTCCCACCGATGATTTTATAAGCGCTTTCGCCAGAGGAGAATTCCAATTAATTTTATTTTGAGCCATATCAGCCTCATCAATGCCAACTAATTTGACTGTAATGTGAGATTCATCGGATTTTTTATAGATAACAGTGGCGCCAAAAAAAACTTGAGTAAGTGTTTGTTGCTGTTTAGGATCAACCACTATAGCGCTGTCTATTTGTTTGGTAAGGTAACGTATACGCCTATCAATTTCACGCAATCGTCGCTTACCGTAAATATAATCACCATTTTCCGAGCGATCACCATTTTTTGCAGCCCAGCTGACAGCATCAACTACTTTGGGCCTTTCATTAGAAAATAATTCGCGCAGTTCTTCTTGTAATAGCCGCAAGCCATAGGGAGTGACATAGTTTTTTATGGTCATAGTATTTATTTAAACAACTTATAGTAGTATGATTAATATGTAATCAATTTAATGAGTTATCCACTTTATGTGACAGGCATAGTTTATAATAGATATAGGATGTTATAAATGTTTATAAGGCATTTATGAACTCAAAACCCACTATAAAGCCTCTCAATTATAAACTTCTTAGAAGAAAAATTTCGCACACCCATTTTGATTTTGAAACCACTGATGAATTAGAAGCACTTAATGAATTTTTAGGCCAGGAACGCGCTTTGGAAGCCGTGCAATTTGGCATAGGGGTACATAGCCAAGGTTATAATATGTATGCAATGGGGCCGCCTGGTATTGGTAAACGTTCGTTAATTCGCACCATATTAGAAGAACATGCAGCCAAAAAACCCATACCCTCTGATTGGTGTTATATTCATAATTTTACCTTGCCTACTAAACCCTTAGCACTTGAATTACCTGCAGGAAAAGGTTTAGCGTTGCAATCCGATATGAAACATTTAGTAGATGATTTAAGTAATAGTATTTTGGCTGTTTTTGAAAGTGATGAATATAATAATAGCATGGCTAAAATCAGCCAAGAATTTAATAAAAAACGCCGTAAAAAAGGTTCTACCAAACAAAAAACTACCACTACCAAAATGATTCCACGAGTATACAAAGAACGCCATAAAAAAGAAAAAGCTCTGCAAGCTGAATTAACAAGAACAGTAGTTGAACCTACTATAAATAAATTAAAAAAGAAATACAGTGATTTAGAGAAAGTCATTCAATACTTAAGTTCAGTCCAAGAAGATATCATTTCACATGTGAATGATTTTATAAAAATGGATGAAGTGACTAATACGCTGTATTTTGATATGGATTCTTCACTGCTAGTTAATTATCAAGTCAATCTTTTGGTAGACAATACACATCTGACGGGTGCGCCCGTTATTTTTGAAGATAATCCTTCTTTTTCGAATTTAATATCTCGCGTTGAGCACATTGCGCAACTCGGTGTATTAACAACGAATTTTACCCTAATCAAATCAGGATCACTGCATAAAGCCAATGGCGGCTATTTGGTGATTGAAGCAAGAAAATTAAGAAAGCATCATGATGCTTGGGATGGATTAAAACGGGCACTTTATACTAAGGAAATAAAAATTGATTCTCCCGAAGATTTATCAGAACAAGCAAAACCCGTATCGCTGGAACCTATAGCTATTCCACTAAATGTGAAAGTGATACTGGTGGGTGAGCGTTTTATTTATTATTCGCTTACGCATCATGATCCCGATTTTAATGAATTATTTAAAGTGACCATTGACTTTGATGAAAACATTGAACGTAATAAAAAAAATATAAAATTATACGCAAGACTGATTGCGACGACGGTGCATAGAGAAAAATTACGAGCTTTTAATAAACATGCTGTGGCTAAAATTATTGAATACAGTTCGCGTATTGCGGATGATAATGAAAAATTATCCATGCATATACGCACCCTGAATAACCTTATTATTGAATCCGATTATTGGGCAGGAATAAAGGGCAATAAAATAGTGGGTGTAGAAGATGTTCAAGCGGCATTAGCTTCTCAAATTCATCGTACAGATAGAACCCGTAAATTATATTATGAGGAAATTTATCGACATTTTGTGATTATTAAAACTGAAGGTACAGCAGTAGGACAAATTAATGCATTATCAGTGATTCGTTCGGGTAAATTTTCATATGGTCACCCATCGCGTATTACCGCAATTGCTCGTATGGGTAAGGGAAAAATTGTTGATATTCAGCGTGAAATTAAAATGGCAGGACCGAGTTACACCAAAGGCGGCATGATTATTTCAAATTTTATTATTAACCGTTATAACAACGATCAGCCGCTTTCATTACATGCAAGCTTTTCATTCGAACAAATGTATGCGCATTTAGATGGCGATAGTGCATCCATTGCTGAAGTATGTGCGTTATTATCTGCATTATCAAATGTTCCTATTAAGCAATATTTAGCAGTCACTGGGTCCATGGATCAGCATGGGAATGTTCAGGCTATTGGTTTTGTAAATGAAAAAATAGAAGGCTACTTTGACATATGCAAATTTAGAGGTTTAGATGGAAAACAAGGTGTGATTATTCCAGCAGTCAATGCCAAAAATTTAATGTTGCGAGAAGATATTGTGGAAGCGGTGAAGAAAAATCTTTTTGCAATTTATGTAATAGATACTATCAATGATGCCATCCTACTTTTGATGGGTGTGATGGCAGGTGAAAGAATTAATGGAAAATATCCTGAGCATACGGTGAATTATAAAGTTGAGAAAAAATTGCTGGAGTTTAGTAATAAAAAATCAAAGATGTAGGGTGGGCAAAGGAGCGCTTCTCAGCGACGTGCCCACCAATGGTGCTCGACATGGTGGGCAC
>CAYVRW010000154.1:0-2927 GCA_964453575.1 uncultured Coxiellaceae bacterium
GCGCGTTGGAGGGGAGAGGGACTTTCTTCTCAAATTATGCGTCGATCCTACAGCACTTGTTGCGGGGGTGAAGCAATGACAGCCGTGAACATTGACCTATCTAGAGTTCGCGTTCTAATATATTACTTAAAAAACCCAGCTGTTTTTGCTTCAGGTTTATTTTCAACTTTTTCTTTATTTTCTAAAATTCTTTTCTGTTGTTGTAATTCAAGCAATACTGCTGAAATTTCTGATGATGATGGGAGATGAGGATAAATCATTAAGCCTGTGACATCAGTATTGCGAGTACAAAACTCAAGGAAATCAAAATCAGTTTTTTTAGGATCGTCTACATTATAAGCCTTCTTGAAACGAAAAGTATAACCTTTATAAAAGTATCCACGATCCTCATATGTTTTTCCAAGTGTTTCTAGCTTGGACAAGGCAGTTGTTCTAATATCTTTAACATCTTCTTTCATTAATGTAAATGCATCGATATATTGATTTACCATTTCTAATTCACATTTTGCAATATGCGCCAATCGATCACTCTTATTGGTTCTTATTAATAAATCTCTCGCCATTTGCATGATCTCATTGCCGTTTGTTATTTGACGTTGCATTATTTTATTTCCTTTAGTTATTATAATTAAAGCCGAATGCTATCACACCATGATCCCATAGAAAACAATTCTTGTTAATTATTCATTATACTTTTTTAAACTCATATGTTACAAATATCCGATTACTTTTCAATAAAAAACGAGTAGCTGCCATGAAAAGAAAAAGGGAACAAAAATGACAAAATCACGAAAGCCATTGAATATTGATTTAAAAAACATCCATGTGACTGAGGAAGTAGCGGCCCCCGTTGATGTAATGAACACCATGTTAGTATACGATGATTTTGATCCTATCAATGGTCATGGGGCAGTGCCGCTGGTATCCACCTTATTTAATTCGATCAAAACACAAAAAGATGCGCGATTAAAGAAGTTGTTAACAGCTATTGTGAATGGCAAACCCGGTATCGTTGAAGCGATGTTAGAAAGAGACCCTTCATTATTGTTAGAAAAATTAGACGAAGATGACTATGTAACAGCGCTCTCAGGCCAAAGATCTAATAATGCGACCGCTTATCGAACAGCTCTCGCGGTGGAAGATACGCAGATGGTAACCCTGATCAAAAATAAATTACGCGAGTTAACAGGTAGTGATGATGTAGCCAATACGCAATACCGTGACCAGTTCCCTGATGGATGGGAGGCCGCTGAGAGGGAAAGATGGAAACTTATATTCACGACATTAGATTCATTAAAAGATGCCATTCGAGATGCAAAACCTGATGATATAAAATTGTCTTATTATCCAGTGGGTACACTGAAAGTGAAAGAAAGATCAGATGTAGCCGTAGTTCTTGCTCTCTTTAGATCACAATTGAATGCATTACTGGATGAAGTCGTCACCAAAGGACGCCATTTTAATCCTGATCTGCTTTTGAAAGCATTTAAAATGTATGATGATCATTATCGTGATGATTTTGGAAATAACTGGAAAGACCCGCATGCGATGTTATTTTGGCAGCAAGGCATTGGAACTATTCAACGCTCTCTACCTGTCAATTATGTACAAGCGTTTTGTGATGGGCTCGATATAACAGAAGAAAAATTACGACATAATCGTCCTCAAGATCGTTCTCTTGAAATTAGCTTGTTTGATACGAGGGTGTGGGTGCCTACTGATTTTTATCCTCTCTCAAGATCTAGGCTTGGTTTTGATTATGCAATTTACGGCACCGCGTGGGACGGAAGTGGAAGTCGCGTGGGCTCGGCGCCAGGGGGTGCGGTATGGCGTACTTTCGTCAACTTTTCAAGGCTTATGTCAATCAAAAACAGCGTGCATGCAGACATTTGTACCCCACCAACCCCAATACGATAGAAGACGCGGAGCATCCTGCTCTGTGATGTAATGTTGCTAGGTTGGCGGAGGCATCACGCAATTGCAGCCAAGAGTAACTGCCAACATGTGTTAATAAATCAGGACAATAATGCAAAGCCGCCTGGATTGCCACGCCCCTGCAAAAAGCGCAGGGGCTCGCAATGACATTGCCACTACGCCCCAGTCGCTTCCCAATCATGCTTAGCTATCATTTTTTCGCCTAATTGTTCGCGTTGTTTGATATATTGATTATATAACTCGTGAATCCCTTTGCTTTTTGCATAACAAATAGGACCGCCGCGGAATGGTGCAAAGCCTGTTCCGAAAATCATGCCTGCATCCAATAAATCAGCATCTGCGACTACACCTTCACGCAAACAAGCAAATGCTTCGTCTAACATGCGTAACACCAAACGATCAGATATGGTTTCCAATGGTTTATTATATTTAAAGTCTTTATTTTTGATGGGCTTTCCTGCTTTATTATATTTATAAAAACCTTCGCCTGTTTTACGGCCTAATTTTCCTTTTTCAACCAATTGCACAAGTTCTGGCGGAATACTGGTATTCATGTATTCACCCAAATATTTAGCAACAGATAGACATACATCTAAACCCACCGTATCTGCTAATACTACAGGCCCCATAGGCATACCAAAATCTACCATAGCTTTATCAATCGCTTCAGCTGGAACGCCTTCTTTAATCATCGCAACCGCTTCGAGTAAATAAGGCATCAATACGCGGTTGACCAAAAATCCTGGGCTTGATTTGACGGGTAAAGGCAGGCGATCAATTTTACGCGTAAATGCTATGGCCTTTTGCACAACTGTTGGATCAGTCACAGCACCTTGCACAATTTCAACTAATTGCATTTTTGCAACAGGATTAAAAAAGTGTATGCCTACCAAACGCTCAGGATGTTGCATAACCGTGTTAATATCATCTAAAGGAATGCTAGACGTGTTGGTTGCTAATATGGCCTGTGGCTTTGCTTTGGCTTCTAATGA
>CAYVRW010000155.1:0-2866 GCA_964453575.1 uncultured Coxiellaceae bacterium
TTTTTACTGATTTCAGCTATAAGTTGAGATTTGATCAGCATAGGCCTCAGCAGTAATGCCGCCTCCATTTAGTTACGGGCTTTATACAAACCCTAGATGTTACAAACATCCGCTACTCCTATGAATATATTACATCTTTAAGAAAAAAGCCAGGTAATTCTTTAGTGCCAGATAGGCCATGTTTTGATCATTTTAATCGCTTAAAATCATATAAAATCCCCATTTTGAGCTATAATTAAGTATATAACTTCTGGTTAGGGGGTTTTTATGAATACAAGAATACATTCACTTATTTTTTCACTATTTTTGCTATTTATTAGTCCCATGATTTGCAGCAATGCTTATAGCGCCACTGACGCTCTCGGCTGGATGTCTGACCCAAAAATCGTTGGCACTCCGACGCCAATAACCAAAGTACCCGCACCTACAACAACGCCTACAACCAGTACAACCCTTAACAATGTATCTAACCCTGATTCAGCGCGTATGGCACCACCATCGGCAAGTGCTACAGCAGGTGGAAGAATAGATTTAGGTGACTGCGTTACAACGAGTGACTTATCACTCCTTGATATTGCCACGCCATCCATACAACCTGTCATCAAAACTTCGGTAGCGATTCCCTGTGACGTTACTGGCTCGTGTTTTCAACCCTACAGTGGAAGCTGGGCGACCTGTCCTGCTGGTTATGTCGTCGTCGCGACAGCCATAAGCGGCACCGTCACGAAAGTAGCTTACATTCCAATTGGAATGGTTCAAGTAAAAGCTGTGCAAGATTTTCAGTTAAAGATACGTCAAAAATGTTGTAAGTTATACGGCCCATAATCAGTAATACTAACACCTACCAGTCTTGGCTGCTTTTTCATATAATAAGGCTCTCGCATCTCGAACAAGGCAGCCATGAAAACAACATTTTTATATGGATTGAGCATATTTTTAATATTTTTATGCAACATAGCATCTGCAATAAATGTGAATTCACTTTACATCGGTGAAGTTCCGGTGCAATCGCAATCTCCTGACGAACGCCGCCAAAAAATGCCCGCGGCCTTAGCGCAGGTATTTATGAAAGTCAGCGGCGATAATCAAATATTAACCAATCCGCGCATCAAGCAACAACTTAGCAAAGCATCTTCGCTTGTGCAGCAATTCGGATATACAGCGGCAAACACCACGCCTTATCTATTACAAATTCATTTTGACATGAATGGTGTCAATCAATGCTTACGCGAAGCAAGCGCGCCTGTTTGGGAACAAAATCGTCCCTTAATCCTGGGGTGGATCCACGATGAATCCGGAGAGATTGGCGATATTCTTACTCATACCACTCCTAACCCCGTGGTTGATCTGATGAAACAAAACATGGCCGCACGAGGTCTGCCATTTATATTGCCGACCATGGACAATGTGGATGCCAATACGGTTAATCCGCAACTTATCACGGATATGGATATAACTAAGCTGGAAGCGGCTTCGAAACGTTACAAAAGTAATTCTTTATTGATAGGCCATATCACTAAAAACGGGGACTTATTGACTACCCAATGGAAATTAACCATGGGTAATGACCAATGGGGCTGGACTATCACAGGCAAAAAAGCCGAAGACATCATACCCGCTTTAATGAATCAAATTACCAAAACATTAAGCACACGTTTTGCCATTGTCACCTCCAATGCTATACAAAAAAATATTGAATTAAAAATCACCGGCATTCATCATCAAGCGGATTTTACCCAATTGATTCGTTATCTTAATCATTTAGCCCCAGTGGCAAATGTCAGTATTTCTAATATTAATGGCAGCGATGTGTTACTCAACATAAGCTTACGCAGCACAGAAGAATCGTTCTTAAAAGCTATTTCATTAAGCCATGAACTGTCGTATGTAGCTAACACCGACAATACACCCCCTATGATTTTTAAATGGAACTCTCAATGACGATGACAGGCTGGAACAAAAGTTTTTTTATTATTTTTTTACTTGTTATTGGATGGTTAATTTATTTATTAGCACCCGTGCTGACGCCTTTTCTGGTAGGTACCTTGCTTGCTTATCTCGTCAATCCATTAATTCATTATTTGATGCGCCTGCACTTACATCGCTTGACCTGCGTCATTATCGTATTTGTTGCTTTATATTCCTTGATTATCATCAGCATTTTATTACTTATCCCTTTAATACAAGAACAAATCGATGCGTTAATGGTATTTGTTCCAGCTATCATTAACTGGTTCCAACTTACATTACTACCTAAAGTGGCAAGTGTTTTTCATTCCGAACAGTTGATCAATCAAGTCACCCTTAAATCCATGCTTGCTGAACAATGGGGAAAAGCCGGTTCAATCGCCGGTGTTTTTGTGACGACTATTTTAAAATCAGGACAATTACTATTGAAGTGGCTGATGAATCTTATCATCATCCCGCTGGTCACTTTTTATTTACTTAAAGATTGGGACAAATTTTTAATAGGCCTGCGTAATCTTTTCCCTAAGCACTTGCAACCCAAAGTTGTCCAGATTGCAACAGAATCGGACCATGCTTTAGGCGCTTTTCTTCGCGGGCAATTTTTAGTTATGCTTGCCATAGCTATTTATTATTCCATCGCTTTAAGCCTCATAGGCCTGAAAATAGGCATTATTCTGGGTGTTATTATTGGTTTAATTACCATAGTGCCTTATTTAGGTACTATTATTGGCATTCTTAGCGCAAGTATTGCAGGCTACCTGCAAACGGGTGATATGCAACTTGTCTATTGGGTATGGTTGATTTTTTTAATGGGTCAAATATTAGATGGTTTATTTATCACACCCAATTTGGTAGGTGACCGTATTGGCCTGCATCCTGTGGCAGTTATTTTAGCAGT
>CAYVRW010000156.1:0-2686 GCA_964453575.1 uncultured Coxiellaceae bacterium
CCACACCTCACTGGTTGCAATGGTGACATTGGCCACTGCTAAACCATCGGGGGTGAAGCGCACTTCAGGGTCTTTGCCCAAATTGCCTATTAAAATGACTTTATTTACACTGCCTTTTGCCATGGTATGGCTCTCCTAAAATAAAAAGATTATGAATGATGTTGGTTAGCATACTGAGGGTTTTTCATGTGAAACGCAATACCTAGCCAAATAATGGCCAATAATGCGCAAAACAAATTGACTTGTACAAGACCAAATGACCCGTATAACCAGCCGCCGCTAATGCCGCCAACAAAGATACCAAAAAACTGTGAAAAAGAGTAAATGCCAAGAGCAGTACCTTTACGTGTGGTTGTTGCAGTGCGGGAAACGAGGGAGGGAAGAAATGCCTCAAGTAATGAAAACGCAGTAAAGAATAATAATAAACTGAGCGCAGAAAGCAAGAGTTTTGAGGTAAAAAATCCTAATAAACATTCAGCTAACACTAACAGAAAAATCCCGCTCATGAAAAAAGGTTTCACTCGCTGCCATTTTTCAGCCATTAATAAACAAGGTACTGAAATAAAAAAGGCCAATAGCAAGATAGGCAAATATAAAAACCATTGCTGATCACCCTGTAAATGCACCGTATTTTGTAATGAAATGGGTATTACGACAAAACTTGCGGTAAAAATAGCATGTAAAATAAAAATACCTAAATTAAGCCGCATCAAATCCCGATTTTTCAATAAATCAACAAAGTTTTGCGCACGGCCTTCATTTTTGATCAGGCGTTCCGGCTCAGGCACCATGGTAAATAATAAGCCTAAGGCGATTAAGCTGAATAAAGCCGCCAGCCAAAAAATGCCATTCACCTGTATCCATGAACTTACCAGTGGGCCCAGCATGATGGATAACATAAAAGATAACCCTATGGTCATGCCAGCCACGGCCATGGCCTTGGTGCGTTGTTCCTCACGAGTTAAATCGGCGATGAGGGCAAGCAACGTACCCCCAATGGCGCCAGCACCTTGCAAGGCGCGGCCTATGAAAAGTCCCCAAATAGTATGCGACATGGCGGCCATAATGCTGCCTAGCATGAACATAAGTAAGCCCATACTGATGATTTTTTTACGGCCAATTTTATCCGATAATGCCCCAAAAGGAATTTGTAGAATGGCTTGGGTCAATCCATAAATTCCCATAGAAAGCCCTATCAACCAAGGGGTTGCATCATGTAAAGTGGATGCGTATAAAGCAAACAGCGGCAATACCATGAATAATCCTAGCATGCGTAATGCCATGATCATGGAAACTGTGATAACGGAACGGCGTTCTAACGTATTCATCTGCTAACTTTGTCGGTATAATAATGGCCCATTATAATGAAATGCATCAATAAACGATAATACTTATGAAAGAAATCCTGATTCGGGGCGCTCGTACCCATAATTTGAAAAACATCAACCTTAGCATACCGCGTGATCAATTAGTGGTCATAACGGGTTTGTCAGGGTCGGGCAAGTCTTCGCTTGCTTTTGATACCCTTTATGCCGAAGGTCAAAGACGTTATGTCGAATCCCTTTCTTCATACGCCAGACAGTTTTTGTCATTGATGGAAAAACCCGATGTGGACCATATCGAAGGGTTGTCGCCAGCCATTTCAATTGAGCAAAAATCGACCTCTCATAACCCGCGTTCAACCGTTGGAACCATTACTGAAATTTATGATTACTTACGTTTATTGTTTGCTAAAGTAGGTCAGCCGCGCTGCCCTGAGCATAAACATGTGTTGGAAGCGCAAGCCGTCAGTCAAATGGTAGATACCGTATTAGCTATGCCGGAAGACACCAAGATCATGATTCTGTCTCCCGTCGTACGTGATCGTAAAGGTGAGCATATCGAATTATTACAAGAGTTACGCAGCCAAGGCTATGTGCGCGCACGTATCGATGGTGACATGATAGAGTTGGATAGCCCGCCAAAGCTTGATTTACGAAAAAAACATACGATTGAAGTGGTGATTGATAGACTTAAAGTGAAAGAAGAAAGTCGATTACGTTTGGCCGAATCGTTTGAAACAGCATTGCGTTTAGGCGATGGCCTGGTGTCAGTCGGTTTTATCGATGAACCTAAACGCGCACAAAAGATTTTTTCCGCGAAATTTGCTTGTCCTGATTGCGGATACAGTTTAGCCGAATTAGCGCCGCGATTATTTTCATTTAATAGTCCATCGGGTGCGTGTCCTGATTGCGATGGCTTGGGTGTAAAACAAAATTTTGATCCAAGTTTGATAGTCATTCATAACACATTAAGTTTATCCGAAGGTGCTATTCGCGGTTGGGACAAGAGAACGTCTTATTATTTTCAAATGTTGTCTTGTCTTGCGAAACATTACAAATTCGATATGGATGTTCCTTTTATTAAATTACCGAAAAAAATTCAACATATCATTTTATATGGCAGTGACAATGAATTGATTAAATTTGTTTATAAAAATGACGAGGGACGGGTTTATAACAAAACTGATGTGTTTGAAGGCGTGATTCCTAACATGGAACGTCGTTATCGTGAAACAGAATCCGAGATGGTGCGTGAAGAATTAAGTAAATATCTTGCCAATAAAAAATGCGAAAACTGCGGTGGTTCACCTATAAATAAATCGGCGCGACATGTTTACGAAGCTCATAAAACATTACCTCAAATC
>CAYVRW010000157.1:0-2617 GCA_964453575.1 uncultured Coxiellaceae bacterium
ATGAGATTAGCCGCTTTATTACCATAAAGAGCTGCGTTTTCGTTAATTCGTTCTTGCACTGTATTGCTGTTTGGCATTTTCCACTCCGGTTTTATTAATTATATTTGAGGACTTCTTATGTCCGCACCACTCTGCTGTGCTGGCTGCACATCTTGAACACTGCTACTATTTTGCGATCTAAACATCGACCCCTGTTGCAACGGACTTTTAAATTTATTTAATTGTTCGGTGATGACGTGTTTTTTTAAAAGTTGAGTAAGATCAACACCGCGCAAATATAATTCCATTTGTGGACCATGTCCTAGCTCTGAATTATATGTGCTATGCCAGGTATCCCTTGATTGAATTTGCCAATCTTTCAGGCCTAATTGTTTGAAAAAATTAAATATATAATCCTTTTGTTCATTGCTTAAAGGTTCGTTACTGTCTGTAAACTCTACATTAACTTCTACAATAAGGTTTTTAATATTGATATGCTGAATACGCTCGCTTAACACAGTATTTTTAAAACAATATTTCAACATATCTTCTAGGCTATCAAGATTAACATTCTTTGGAATGATAGGGTCAGTGTCTGGAAATTTGCTTTGATATAATTTCATTACCGGTTCTGCAAGATGCTGTGGAACTTTTTGAAAATTCATTGCTAGCCATTGTTGAAATTCTTGTTGCTCTTTGAATAAGCTTTCAATAAGTTGAACATAAAAATCGGGATCACCATTGTATGAATATAAAAACTTAGAACGTTCTTCCTTTGTTAATTTCATAAAAGCTTTTAAAAGAACGGGATACATGTTTTTATTTTTAAAGGACTGGGATAAAGTGGAGTCGTCAAGTCTTAAAAAACTAGCTCCTTTATCAATTAATATGTCCGCTAATAAATCATTATTAGCGGCAACGCTCTTAGCAAAAGCTTTCCCGTTCAAATTGATATCAAATTTATGATCATTGAGAAACTTTTCAATTTCTTGCTTGGACATTTTCTCGTTAAGTAATGGTATGATTAATTCAAATAAACTGTTTTGCTCATGATTCAATACATCTATATTAATATTCGCATGAGTTGATTTAATAAATTCCAAAAGCCCGGGGAATGATTGCAAATCTAGATAGCGCACCGATTGACTAAGCCAAGAAGCCATCTCATCACTGTTCCATAGCTTGAACATATCGATTACTTGCGACTTAAGCTCAGGATTCTTATTAAAAGTTATTAATACATTTTTTAAATCTAACTGGATAGTTTCAGGAAAATCCAGATCTAAGAGATGAAATGATTTTGCTAAATATAAAGATTGAATTTCATGTAATATCGATTTTGCTATTTTACCAGAATGATTATCCACCCAGGATTTTAATTCAGCCGCGGACCAAGGTGCTAATAATGATGCTATATCTCTGGTCCTAATATATAGCAGATCATCTGGATCGAGAACATGTCCTGCAATGGATTTTTTCAATAGTACCAGACCCAGTCGATAGACATTTAATAACAAAACACGCAAAGTAGCAGGTTGTTTATCCATTTTACTTTTCATCAAAAATTCATCAAATTGATGTTCAGTCATCGATTCAAAATAGGATAATTGAACAAGCAACTCAAATAGGGACATCATATTTGTAGACTTATAATTAAAATTAATTTTATCTGCTAAATGATCAATAATCGTCAAAATAAATGGCCTACTTGAGAAGTTGTATTGAGCACGGTAGGCATTCTTAAAAATCCAATCCGACAATTGGGTGGTCTCCCATTTTTCCATTGCATTCATTGCATATTGTTTAATTTCAGGAGAGTTGAGTGCATCTCTAAGGTCCTCAAGCTCAAAAAGGGCCCCATGCGTAAATAGATATTCAAATAACCTAGGATTATTATCTTTTACATGCCTAAACAATGAAGTATGAGGAGTCAGATCAGGTTGATATTTTGCAAGAAATTTCAGTGAATCTTCCGAAGGCCAAGCCGAAATTAATCTTTCTAAAAGAGTCTCTCTTCCTATTGCTCTAATAGTTAAGTCTAGTTTTAGGCCATATAGATTAATTATTTTTTCAAATGATGCTAAATTTAATGAACTTAAATCTGCGAAATTAATCAACTCAATCATTTTATTAGCAAAAAATGGAAAAAATTCAGGATTTTTTAAAATAGTTGCATTTAATAAGCCACTGTTAATAGTCAATAATTCTTCACTTAGTTTTCGACGATTTTCTAATGACAAACACTTTAAAACTTCCACAGGAATACTGGAATCAACACAATGCCTTTTCCATAGCTTGTCATAGTTATCAGATAAATCAGCGATAGAACTCTCTGTCATCGCCGCATAATGATTAACCATTTCTTTGATATGCTTGGCAAGATAAGGAATTCTATCTGCATTAATTTGCCAACTGAATTCTAAGGACCGGCTATCTTCATGATAGACAGGCTGTTGTAAAACTTCTCCGGCTAATAAACCCTCTATCTCAGCTATTTTTCCAATGAGGATCATTCTGTCGGCCCAATTCATACCGAAAAATTTGCCGTTTATTACAAGAGATTTTGTCTTAGTATTAAACTCTAAAATAAATTTAGCACTATGATTATCTAATGGGATATTAAATTCTAATTCAATGA
>CAYVRW010000158.1:0-2464 GCA_964453575.1 uncultured Coxiellaceae bacterium
AGGAGGTAAGATGGAAGTCGCAAGTTTAATAGCACAAGTACAAGGTTTCAAAGCCGTAGCAGCAGCATTGTTTATAGGTCTCGCGGGTCTAGGCACTGCCGTTGGATTTGGTATTTTAGGCGGTAAATTTGTCGAAGGTGTTGCAAGACAGCCTGAATTATCCAATATGCTTATGGTTCGTGTGTTAATTATGGCAGGTTTAGTAGATGCTTTCGCGGTTATTTCTATTGTGATGGGTCTTATCCTGTTCTTCACCGATGGTCCGTTTGTTTCTTATGTTTTACAAGTAGCAAACCAAGTTAAAGCATAGTACGAGAGGAACGATAATGGAGATTAATGCAACTTTAATCGGTCAATTAATCACGTTTGCCATTTTGGTATGGTTTACCATGAAGTATGTATGGCCGCCTATTACCAAGGCTATGGTTGAACGGGAAAAGAAAATTGCAGCAGGCTTAGAAGCTGCTGTGCGCAGTCAGCGTGAGCTTGAGAACGCCGAGCATAAGGCATTATCTATCATTAACGATGCGAAGCGTGATGCGTCAAATATTATGGATCAGGCTCATAAGCGATCTGTTCAAGTGGTCGAAGAAGCAAAAGAAATCGCAAAACAAGAAGGTAATCGACTTATTGAACATGCAAAAAGTGAAATAGCACGCGAGGTTATGCAAGCAAAAGAAGTACTACGTAAACAATTAGCAACACTTGCAGTTGCTGGTGCTGAAAAGATAATACAGCGTAATCTTGATGAATCTGCTCAAACAGGGTTGTTGGATGAATTAGTGGCTGAAATATGATAACTGGCGAATTGACGACAATAGCAAGGCCTTACGCGAATGCAGCGTTTGAATATGCTTTAGAAAAACATGCTCTGACCGAATGGGAAGGGATGTTATTGAGTGCTGCGACGGTAGTTGCTGATGACAAAGTAAATCTTTTACTTTCTAGTCCAGAAACATCATCTCGTCAATTATCAGCGCTTTTTTCCGATGTTTTAGCTAAAGTATTAGATACTCAAAAAATAAACTTCATTCAATTATTGGCAGAAAACAAACGGCTTGCCATTTTGCCAGAAATAGCCGCACTTTTTAAAACTTATCGTGAAGACTATGAAAAAATCATGGATGTACAGGTTGTTTCAGCCATTGAATTAGATTATAGCTATCAAGAAAAGCTTATTAAAAAGCTCACGCATCGTTTAAAACGACGTGTTTCGTTACAATGTGAAGTGAATCCCTCATTATTAGGCGGTGCCATCATACGTGCTGGTGATATGGTGATTGACGGTTCTGTACGAGGCAAGTTAAATCGATTACTCGAATCTCTTTAAGGTAAAGAAATATGCAACAAACGCAATTGAGTCCAGTAGAAATTAGTGAATTAATCAAACAACGCATTGCAAAGTTTGACATTAAAGCTGAAGTGCGAACGGAAGGAACTATTGTCAGCCTTAAAGACGGTATCGTACGTATATATGGTTTAGCTGATGTCATGCAAGGCGAAATGATTGAGTTTGAAGGCAATACATATGGTCTTGCACTCAATTTAGAACGTGATTATGTGGGTGCAGTCGTATTAGGCAGAGCCGATCATTTGGCAGAAGGCCAGACAGCAAAATGCACCGGTAGAATTCTTGAGGTTCCAGTAGGTGTGGAATTATTAGGTCGTGTTGTGGATGCGCTGGGTAATCCCATTGACGGGAAAGGCCCTATCCATGCAACGCAAACGTCCCCTGTCGAAAAAGTCGCACCGGGCGTTATTTTCCGCCAACCCGTTTCACAACCTATGCAAACAGGCTTAAAAGCTATTGACTCCATGGTTCCGATTGGCCGTGGTCAACGTGAATTAATCATTGGTGATAGACAAACAGGTAAAACAGCTATTGCAATCGATGCTATTATTAATCAGCGCGGTACGGGTGTTAAATGCGTATACGTTGCTATAGGCCAAAAAGCATCATCCATTGCAGCGGTTGTGCGTAAGTTAGAAGAACATGATGCGATGAAGCATACTATTGTTGTTGCAGCATCTGCTGCTGAAGCGGCGGCACTTCAATATATTGCTCCTTATTCCGGATGTTCGATGGGTGAATATTTCCGTGATATCGGTGAAGATGCGCTCATCATTTATGACGATTTAACCAAACAAGCATGGGCTTATCGCCAAATTTCTTTGTTGTTGCGACGTCCACCAGGTCGTGAAGCTTATCCTGGCGATGTTTTCTATCTGCATTCACGGTTATTGGAACGTGCTTCACGTGTGAATGAGGTTTATATAGAAAGAGCCACCCAGGGTAAAGTGAAAGGCAAAACAGGCTCTCTCACTGCTTTACCTATTATTGAAACACAGGCAGGCGACGTATCAGCTTTCGTATCGACTAACGTAATATCGATTACTGATGGACAAATTTTCTTAGAAACCGATTTGTTTAATTCAGGCATACGTCCTGCTATTAACGCGGGTC
>CAYVRW010000159.1:0-2407 GCA_964453575.1 uncultured Coxiellaceae bacterium
TGCTAGACGTGTTGGTTGCTAATATGGCCTGTGGCTTTGCTTTGGCTTCTAATGATTTAAATAAAGCTTGTTTAGTCGGCAAGTCTTCAAAGATAGCTTCAATAATCACATCCGCATGCTTAATGCCAAGGCCTTCTACATCAGGCATTAATCTATCCATGGCTTTTTGAATAAGATGTGTTTCTTTTAATTTTTCTTGATAAAGCTTATAAGCTCTCTTCATCGCTGGGGCTATAAATTTAGCTTCACGATCTTGTAATGTCACCGTCATACCTTGCAATGCACACCAAGCAGCAATATCGCCGCCCATGGTTCCTGCACCGATCACATGCACATGCTTAGGCGTAAAGTTAATTTCTTTGGCAAGACCTTTCATACGTTCTTGTAAAAAGAAAACTCGAACTAAGTTTTCACAGGTATCGCTAAAAAATAATTTACCGCAAGTTCTGGCTTCTTTTTGCATCGCTAAATCGCCAGAAACACCTACATCTTCCCAATTATCGACGACATTAAAAGGTGCTGGATAATGGGCTGGATTGATTTTCGCGCGCAATTGTTTTCTAAAGACACCGGCAAGCATCATACGAGCTAACTTGGAATTACTTAAATTTTGTAACCAAGTGGCGTTATGACGAGCAGGATGTTGTGTTGCATAATATTTTGCGGCTTTTTCTAAATGACGTTTAGGCACTGCGGCATCCACAAAACCTAATTTTGCTGCAGCTTTACCAGATACGGTACGACCTGTTAACACCATATTCATACCTTGCATCGCGCCTATCAAGCGAGGCAATCTGACGCTGCCGCCCCATCCTGGATGAATACCAAGTTTTACTTCGGGTAATCCTAATCGGGTTTTTGGACCGTCTTCAGCGACACGATAATGACATGCTAAGGCTATTTCCAGACCACCGCCCACACAAAATCCATCTATCATCGCAACAACTGGAATTTTAAGAGCCTCAAGTTTATCTAAAATCATTTGCCCTTGACGTAATAACTGGACGGCTTGATCAATATCTTTAAATTTATTGAATTGAGCGATGTCCGCGCCGGCAATAAATCCATTTTTTTTGCCTGACGCAAGAATAACGCCCTTGTGTTCAGTATCTTTTTGTAAACCGTCAATAATATCGGACAACTCTTCCATTACTTCACGATCTACGGTATTAACTGATGCATTTTTTTTATTAAAATACAACCATAATACTTTATCGTTGTCTGTTTCTAATTGCCAATGTTTGTAATGCTGCATCCTGCTCATACTCCTACCTCTGAGATATTTTCAATTAACATTGCACCGCCTTGACCACCGCCAATACAAATAGATGCCATACCACGTTTTGCTCCAGTTCTTTTCAAAATATTCATCAAGTTCAAAACAATACGCGCACCACTTGCACCAACCGGATGGCCTAACGCTATAGCGCCGCCATCAACATTTAATTTGCTGGTATCTATTTTACCGACTGCGTGATCTAACCCTAAATAATGTTTGCAATAATCTTCACTTTGGAATGCTGCAATACATGCCAACACTTGGGCCGCAAACGCTTCGTTGATTTCCCAAAAATCGATGTCATCTAAATTCAAATGATGTTTTTGCATTAATTTACTGGATGCATACACAGGTCCCAAGCCCATTTCAGAAGGATCAAGCCCAGCCCAGGCAACATCAGAAATTTTTGCAATCACAGGTAAATTATATTTTTTGATGGCATCTTTACTTGCTAATAAAAGTAATGCTGCACCATCTGTTACTTGTGAACTATTACCTGCCGTGACACTTCCAAATTTTTTATCAAAAAATGGCTTGAGAGTTGCTAATTTTTGCATAGTGGTATCGCGTCTTACGCCATCATCTGCGACATAATATTCACCTTGATGACTGTAAGTGGGATACAGATCTTTAAAATAATTTTGATCTTGCGCTTTAGCAACCCGCATATGACTTTCTATAGCAAATGCATCCATTTGTTCTCTAGTAATATTAAATCGATGCGCTAAAATTTCTGCTGTTTGTCCCATGTTCAAATTAATGGTTGCATCGGTTAATCCTTTTAATAAAGCAACCACAGGCGCTAAAAAACCAGGACGAAATTGTAGCATTTGTTTGAGTTTGTCACCTATGGATTTAGCAGACCACATTCCGGATAACCAATTCACCATTTTTTGATTAAACAACAATGGAGCGCGGCTCATGGCTTCTGTACCGCCGGCCAACACAAGATCATGCCTACCGGATGCAATATCTTTAACTGCATCATCAATCGCTTGCATGCCGGATGCGCAGTTACGCTGCACAGTAAAAGCAGGCATAGCATCACCACAGCCTAAACGCAGCGCAACCACTCTAGCAATATTCGCTTCTTCAGGGCTTGGCATCATGCAGCCTAAAATAACTTCG
>CAYVRW010000160.1:0-2328 GCA_964453575.1 uncultured Coxiellaceae bacterium
TGGTATTACGCTTAGCTGCTGAAATACTTGAAGCGCATGAAGGCAGAGGTGGTGCAGTTAAGATGCGCGATGATATGCATAGAATGGCAAAAGCTAACCAAGCATTTGCACATTATCGTTGGTAAAGGGGTATAGAACGTGGCTCGAGTGACACCAATAAATCAATATAGAAACATAGGCATCATGGCACATATTGATGCCGGAAAAACAACGACAACAGAACGTGTTCTTTATTATACCGGAGTTTCACACAAAATCGGTGAGGTTCACGAAGGCGCCGCTGTGATGGATTGGATGGAACAAGAACAGGAACGCGGAATTACAATCACTTCCGCTGCTACTACCTGTTTTTGGTACGGAATGGACAAACAATTTCCGCAACATCGAATCAATATTATTGATACACCAGGGCACGTTGATTTTACGATTGAAGTTGAGCGTTCTTTACGAGTATTAGACGGTGCTTGTGCTGTTCTTTGTGCGGTGGGTGGGGTTGAGCCGCAAACTGAAACAGTATGGCGCCAAGCAAATCGATACGGTGTTCCACGCTTAGGTTTCGTCAATAAAATGGATAGAGCTGGGGCAAATTTCTTGCGGGTTGTGAACCAAATGCGTAACAGATTAGGAGCAAATGCTGTTCCTATTCAATTACCTATCGGTGCAGAAGAACATTTTGAAGGCGTTGTCGATTTAGTACGCATGAAAGCGATTTATTGGAACGAGCAAAATCTTGGTATGACCTATGAAGCGCGTGATATCAAGCCAGAAATGTTAGAAGAATGCCAAAAATGGCGTGAAAACATGATGGAAGCTGCTGCTGAAGCATCAGAAGAATTAATGACTAAGTATCTTGAAACAGGAGAGCTTAGTGAAGCAGAAATCAGGCAAGGTTTACGTGTTCGTACTATTCGAAATGAAATTATTCCTATGTTATGTGGGTCGGCCTTTAAAAATAAAGGCGTTCAAGCGATGCTAGATGCTGTTATTTATTATCTACCAGCACCTTCCGATGTAGATGCGGTAAAAGGACATCTGCTTGATGCAAATGAGACACTTGCAGACAGAAAACCGAGTGATACTGAACCATTTTCTGCGTTAGCATTTAAAATTGCTACTGACCCTTATGTAGGTACATTAACTTATTTTCGTGTTTATTCAGGTGTCTTGCAATCAGGAGATACTGTTTACAATCCTGTTAAAGATACTGAAGAAAGAATTGGTCGTATATTACAAATGCATGCCAATACAAGGCAAGAGATTAAAGAAGTACGCGCAGGTGATATTGCAGCAGCCGTAGGTTTAAAACGCGTGACCACGGGTGATACGCTTTGTGATATAGATAAATCTATTTTATTAGAAAAAATGGTATTCCCTGAACCAGTTATTGCTGTGGCAGTTGAACCAAAGACTAAAGCTGATCAAGAAAAAATGGGTATTGCGCTTGGTAAATTGGCGCAAGAAGATCCATCATTTCGCGTACATACCGATGAAGAATCAGGTCAAACGATTATTCGAGGTATGGGTGAACTGCATTTAGAAATTATTGTTGATCGTATGAAACGGGAATTCAGCGTAGAAGCCAATGTAGGTAAACCACAGGTGGCTTACCGTGAAACGATCAGAGCCACGATTGAGCAAGAAGGTAAGTATATTAAGCAATCAGGTGGCCGCGGTCAGTATGGCCATGTTTGGGTTAAGATTGAGCCTAAAGAAGCGGGCACAGGCTATGAATTTGTGAATGCTATTGTGGGCGGTGTTATTCCAAGAGAATATATTCCAGCGGTAGATAAAGGTATAAAAGAACAGTTAGAAAATGGTGTCATTGCAGGTTTCCCTGTTGTTGATGTCAAAGTTACATTATTTGACGGCTCTTATCATGATGTAGACTCTAATGAAATGGCGTTTAAAATTGCAGGTTCCATGGCATTTAAAGAAGGTGCTAAAAAAGCTAAACCCGTTTTACTTGAACCTATCATGAAAGTCGAAGTGATCACCCCTGAAGAAAACATGGGTGATGTCATGGGAGACTTAAATAAACGTAGGGGAATGATATTAGGCATGGAAGATGGTCCAGCAGGCAAAATAATCAATGCTGAGGTGCCATTAGGAGAAATGTTTGGCTATGCAACAGATCTTCGCTCAATGACTCAAGGTAGAGCTACTTATAGCATGGAATTCAAAAAGTATAATGAAGCACCAGTTAGTATAGCTGAACAAGTTATTAGCAAAAGCACCGCTTGATATAAAGATTTAAATATAAGGGGATAGATAAAATGGCAAAAGCAGTATTTGAACGAAAGAAGCCGCATTTAAATGTCGGTACAATAG
>CAYVRW010000161.1:0-2164 GCA_964453575.1 uncultured Coxiellaceae bacterium
TTCTTAACCTACTTTAATGAAGACTACAAAAATAATCATGAATGTAGCGAGTATTAGTACTACTTGGATAAATATTTTGTTTTATAAACATCTTTTTGCCTATCTGTTATTTTAGGCATTCATTAAAATTAAAATTTTTAACAAAAATTCTCATATTAATTGAATGGATTTCGGTTTTATTCTTATATCTTTTAAAATATTGCTTACGATATACATTTTAAATTATCTTGGTAAAAAATATATTTTTATTAAAGGAGTTTTAAATGAAAAAATTATTATATTTAATGTTACTGTTTTTACAAGTAGGATTTTTACAATCTGCAATACCTAAACAAGCAGGACCTTTTCAATCTCCAACATTTAATACTTTTATAAACGCAGCTGCCATTGGCGATGAAGATACTGTAAAAAAGATTATGGATCATCCAAAATTTCCTGCACTATTCACTGGGGAAGCCTTAGGTACTGCTTTATTGAATGCTGTCAAAAATAATCGTAAAAATATTGTAAAAATGATTCTGGATAATCCAAAATTTAGAGAAATCCCTAGTCAATTTTTAGACGAAACTCTAATGAATGCTGTTACAAATGGTCATGAAAATATTGTTCAAATAATTACAGATAATCGAATGTTTCTAACATATTGCTCTAAACGAATGTTAGGAGAAACTCTAATAGAGGCTGTTGTAAAAGGCAATGAGAATATTGTTAAAATGCTTATGGATAATCCAAGCTTTAAAGAAGATATAAATTCTTATTTCTTAGGTAGTGCTTTACCGATAGCTGCTAAAAATGGTCAAGTCAATATTGTAAAAATGATTATGGATAATTCAAAATTTAAAGATCTAGATATATATTCTAAACGTTATGTTTATGTAGGCCAAGCTCTTCAAGAGGCTGCTGCAAATGGGCATGACAATATTGTTAAAATGATTATAGATAAACCAGACTATCATAACATTTATGAACATATCAGTGTTGCTCTTGAAAAAGCTGCTAAAAACAATCATGAAAATACTGTTAAACTGATAATAAATAATCCCAAAATTAAAGCTATTAAGTCAAATAGTTTGTTGGGTAAAGCTCTACAAGAAGCTGCTGCAAATGGTCATGACACTATTGTAAAAATGATTATAGATGATCTAATAAAAAGCGGGTCTAACCAAATTTCTCATTATTTAGGTCAAACTATTAAAAATGCTGCTAAAAATGGTCATGAAAAAATTGTTAAAATGATTATGGATAATCCAAGATATAAAGAAGATCCTGATTATTTCATTAATGATTTAAGGCAAGCTCTTCAAGATGCTGCTGCAAATGGTCATGAAAATACTGTAAAAATGATTATGGATGATCCAAGAGTTAAATCTATTAAATCAGACTTATTAACTGAAGCTTTTAAAAATGCTGCCGCAAATGGACGTGGAAATATTGTGAAACGTATTTTACAAGATCCAAGATCTAAAAAAATTAATTCTAATGATTTGAATAAAGGATTGCAACTTGCAATCGCAAATAATCATGAAGAAGCTGCTCATTGGATCAGAGCTTATAGTGCATTGAAACCTGAAACTGAACTGCAAAATTTAAATCCTTTTGAAAATCAGGTAGTACAAGCATATAATGAACTTCGTAATGGCCAACCAAATGATTTACGTAATTTGCTATTTCCTATAGCAAAAAAAGGAGCAAGTTATATTTATGCAGTAGCCCCTCGTGCAGATTCAGAAACTCAAGCATTTAAGATGATTGATAATGCACTCTTAAAAGTATTTAAACGAGACCATATTAAATCGTTATTATTATCATTAGTTGAAAAACAAGGACAAAAAGATGTAGCATTTGATCATTTAGAACAAATGGGACTGATACCAAGCAGACAAAATAAAGTTATTTCTAATATGACAAGCAGAAACTATCAAGAACAAAAACTTCTTGTACAAAAATCTAAAGAGTTAGAAGAAGAACAACAACATGCATTATTTGAAAAACAAGAATTAGAAAAAGAACAGCAACGTGCGCAGTCTGAACAACACAGAGCACGAACTTCAAACTTTGAAGAGGTTGATTGAAAAAATTTTTAAACAACTGATGTATTTATTTGCTTCAAACGATGATACTTAAGTGGAGTTAAACATTTTGCATGCAAAAGATGAAATCCTAA
>CAYVRW010000162.1:0-2152 GCA_964453575.1 uncultured Coxiellaceae bacterium
TACTTCAATTTTTAGAAAAAGGCATAACCGAACCAAGTCATAATGTTCGAGCTGCATTCATGAGATCTATTAACTCTTTAATAACCAATAGATTAATGAGCACCGATCAGGCTATTCCATTTTTGGAAAAAGGCTTAAACGACTCAGATTATAATATTCGAGATGAAACCATGAGCACTATTAACTATTTAATAACCAATAGATTAATGAGCACTGATCAGGCTCTTCCATTGTTAGAAAAAGGCATAAACGATTCCGGTTATCATAATATTCAATTAGCAACCATGAAATCTATTAATTATTTAATAACCAATAAATTAATGACTGTCGATCAAGCTATTCCATTTTTGGAAAAAAGTCTCAAGTCATTCGAGACAATCAATGAAAATGTTAGAGCACTAGCAATGAGATTATTAAAAACACTGATCACTGAAAATTTGATAAATAGTGATAACATCAAACAGCTATCGCTAAAAAATTATTATAAAAGATTTGATTGGGATACTTTACAAATACTGGTTAATAAAAATTTAATAAATTTTGATACTGCGTATTCACTTGCTTTACAAACTAAGGTTGATAAGGCTAGGTCGACCTATGAAAACTTCTCAAAACATATGAATGAAATTTTTAACATTGATCAAATAGCGCAAAAGGGTATAGATAGTACCAATGACGCTGATCTAATGAAAACAGTTGAACAACTTAGCGATATGCTTTATTTAGGTTTTGAAATTACATCTAAAGATATTAGCAAAATATTACAAGTAACAGAAAAAGGTTTAAATTCCACAAAGAAAACCATTGCTTCAAGAGCTACTAGAATGTTTCAGAGCTTAATCGGCGGCAACAATAAAACTAAAATAAATCCTGATGAAATTCAGACTATCACCCAAAAATTACTAGAATTAAAGGACATAGGTGCTTTAACACAAATGTGTTACCTAAACTTGATAAGTACAAATAAATCTGATCAGCTTATTTCCATTATTAAAGAAAAACTAAATAGTTCAGACTCTGAAAAAGAAATAGATTTAGATAATTCTGACTCCGAAAAAATAATAGATTTAGATAATTCAGACTCCGAAAAAGCAATAGATTTAATAGAATCTATGATTCCCAAAAAACTTATAACTACTGATCAAATTAAAGAATTAATTACAGCTGCTCCAAAATATAAAACTGATTTAGAAAAGTTACTGATAAAGGCTCAAGCTCTTGAACCTAAAATGACCGGTGAGGGTATGCTGTCACGAGGTGCTTTCAAAACAACGCCAGTTGCATCAATGCGTCATTATCCCTATGCAACTGATATTGTTAGCAAAGAACTTGCAGCGCGTGGCATGAGTGCACAAGACGTTGGAGAAGAATTTGAACAACAGTATGCAAAAGATCGCGCAAGATTAATGCATATGCAACAACAAGATGAACTAGGCAATGAATATCAAAGATCAAATTATCAACAAGAGCGTCAAAAATTTGAAGAAAGACAAACTATGATGCCTGAAAAACCATGGGATGATGCAACTCGTCCAACAGATATTGGTACAGACATGGATAGAGCAAGATTATCTATAGTCCAACAACGAAGATTAATGCAACAAGCGATAGCTCGTAACAGATTAAAATTGCCAACCGCTGCAGAACTAGGCCGTGGAGCAGCTCGAGGTGCAAGAGGGGCAATTTTATAAATACATTGTTCAAAAGCCCTGACGACATTAAAGTTAACTGATAAGAAAACTTTATCTCTATCTCGTTTTCCCCCGACTTGATCGGGGGATCCAGTTTTTTAAAAAAGAATTATTTAATTATCCTGGATCCCCGGGTTACACCTACGCTAAAGCTACGGCGCACAAGCAAGCCCGCGTGTCCGTCGAAGCCTTGGCGAAGTCGGAAGGACGACGAGGGAGTGTGCTTATTGATTTAAATGAAATTGAAAAATGTATAGTCAATGTTTTTAATATTGTAAGATAAAACATAAAAAAATTGGTACTTTCGAGTACCAATTTTTTTAGATAGAATTTTTACAATTTTTATTTTTTTACTGGAATTACGTTCGGTTTTATTTGGACTTGAACTGGAGCAACATTTTTAACTTCAGGAGTTGCTTCTTCTTCAATCATCGATGTAGCAACATTTTGCATTGTGTTTA
>CAYVRW010000163.1:0-2078 GCA_964453575.1 uncultured Coxiellaceae bacterium
CGATACGTAATAAACGGTTATATTTTGCAACTCTGTCAGAGCGGCATAATGAACCTGTTTTAATTTGACCTGCATGTGTCGCAACTGCAATATCAGCAATAGTCGTATCTTCTGTCTCACCGGATCGATGCGAGATAATAGTATTGTACCCTTTATTTTGCGCCATCTGAATAGCGGCAAGTGTTTCGGTGAGTGTGCCAATTTGATTAGGTTTAATCAAAATAGCATTAGCTATGTTTTCTGAGATACCTTTTTGTAACAATTCGGTGTTAGTGACAAATAAATCATCGCCTACTAATTGAATTTTATCGCCTAAACGTTCTGTTAAAATACGCCATCCTTCCCAGTCATTTTCCGCCATGCCATCTTCAATAGTAATAATAGGGTATTGGTTCACCAGTTTTGCTAAATAATCGGTAAATTCAGTGGCGGTGAGCTTTTTATTTTCAGCATGCAAATGATAATGGCCCGCCTTAAAAAGTTCGTTACTGGCAATATCTAATCCAAGATAAATATCTTTACCCGCTTTATAACCAGCAAGTTCAATGGCTTTTAAAATGACTTCAAGTGCTTCCGCATTACTTTGCAGATTTGGCGCAAAGCCGCCTTCATCACCGACATTGGTGTTTAGTTTTTTGTCATGCAACACGCGTTTTAAGCTATGAAAAATTTCAGCGCCAGCGCGAATAGCATTAGCAAAAGTGTTTATGCCTACCGGTAAAATCATAAATTCTTGAATATCTAAATTGTTATCAGCATGCGCACCGCCATTAATAATGTTCATCATAGGAACAGGCAATGTAAATATACCATCGGAATTTAAAGAACGATAAAGCGGCATGTTTTTTTCCTGCGCATGGGCTTTTGCCGCGGCAAGGGATACGGCCAACATAGCATTTGCACCCAGGTGACTTTTATTATCTGTGTTATCTAAAGCAATAAGTTTTTCATCTAAACCTTGTTGGTCGCATACATCAACTCCTTTGAGGGCAGTATTGATTTCACCATTTACCATGGCTACGGCTTTTTGTACGCCTTTGCCGGCATAACGGTTTTTATCATGATCGCGTAATTCTAATGCTTCACGTGATCCAGTTGAGGCGCCTGAGGGTGCCGTGGCACGTCCTGTGTGGCCGCTTACTAAGGTGATTTCTGCTTCAATGGTAGGATTACCACGCGAATCTAAAATTTCAATGGCGTGTATGTTTTTTATCTGTGACATGTTTACTCCAAAAATACTTATGAGATTAAATTTGTAATACGGTTTTGATGAAAGGAATGGTTAATTTTCGTTGTGCAGCAAGAGACATTTTATCAATGGCATCTAAGGCTGCAAATAAAGTGGACATATGTCGTGGGCAATGATTTAACATAAATTTACCCACTTCTTCAGAAAGTGTCAGCCCGCGGCGTTCTGCCCGCATCATGATCACTTGCAGTTTTTCATCATCCGTCAATGCCTGGATTTGAAAGATAACACCCGAGGCAAGACGTGAGGTAACATCAGGCATGACCAGAGCTAATCCTTTGGGTGCGACATTAGCCGTTACGATCAAATGGCTTTCAGTATCTACCATACGATTATAAAAATGAAAAAAGGCTTCTTCCCATTCAGGTTTTCCCGCTAAACGATGTATATCATCCACACAAATAAGATCAAGATTTTCTAATCCATCAAAAATAGCAGGCGTGAAATCATGGATATTGGCCAAAGGAATGTAAACCGCACGACGGTCGTGTCTAGCGGCTTCATGACAGCAGGCTTGTAATAAATGAGTGCAGCCTAAACCACCTGTTCCATAGAAATAAAGAAAATGTTCGCCATCGCCATGGGCACTCTTGGTGAGGGCTGCTACAAGCTGGGTATTTTTACCCGCATAAAAATTGGCGAAAGTGGCTTCGTCTTTTAGGCCAACGCCTAGGGTGAGTTGACTAATTAACTTAACTTTTTTCATTGATAAAGCTGACTCTTATGATAGCTGCGTCCTAAATGTCGTAGCCATACCATAATAATGGCAGTGGCTGGCAGCGCTAATAATACACCAAAAAATCCAAATAAGCTGCCGCCGGCAAGCACT
>CAYVRW010000164.1:0-1913 GCA_964453575.1 uncultured Coxiellaceae bacterium
GATTACTGATGGACAAATTTTCTTAGAAACCGATTTGTTTAATTCAGGCATATGTCCTGCTATTAATGCCGGTCTTTCAGTATCACGTGTGGGCGGTGCTGCACAAACTAAAATTATCAAAAAACTTGCTGGCGGTATTCGTATTGCGTTGGCACAGTATCGTGAATTAGCAGCATTTTCTCAATTTATGTCAGATCTTGATGATGCGACGCGTAAACAATTAGAACGCGGCCAGCGCATTACTGAAATCATGAAACAAAAGCAGTACCAACCGCTGTCAGTTGCAGATATGGGCATTATTTTATTTGCTGCAGATAGAGGATATTTAGATGATATCGCTCTTATTAAGATATCTGATTTCGAGCAGGGATTGTTAGGTTATGTGCGTAGTAATCATGCAGATTTTCTCGCTATGATTAATGAAACAGGTAATTATAATGATGAAATTGCAAATACCTTGAAGACTATCCTCGAAAAATACAAGGCAATGTTCATTTAAGGTATCATTTATGGCAATTGCAAAAGAGATACGCACTAAAATTCGCAGTATTAAAAATACTCAAAAAATCACTCGCGCTATGGAAATGGTAGCAGCCAGTAAGATGCGAAAAGCGCAAGAACGTATGCGGCATGCGCAGCCTTATGCAAGAAAGATTTTGCAAGTCATTGGACATTTGGCGAACGCACATCCTGAATACCACCATCCGTTTTTAGAAAAGAGGGAAATTAAACGAGTGGGTTATATTGTGGTGACGACGGATAGAGGCTTATGCGGGGGATTGAATGCCAACCTGTTGAAAAAAACCATTTATGATATCAAATCTTGGATGGATAAAGGTGCCGAAATCAATCTTTGTTTAATAGGCACAAAGGCAGAGAATTTTTTTAAACGCGTGGGTGGCCAGGTATTAGCACATGCTAATCACTTAGGTGATGCACCTAGCCTTAATGATTTAGTGGGTGTTGTTAAAGTCATGTTGGATGCGTATATCCATCATAAAATTGATGCACTTTATCTTTGTTCTAATGAATTTATTAACACCATGCGTCAAGAACCTACTATTCAACAATTGTTGCCAGTAGTTTCATCATCAGAAGAAAAATTACATCATCATTGGGATTATATTTATGAACCGGATGATTCTAAAATATTATTAGATAAAATTTTGACACGCTATATTGAATCCCAGACTTATAGAGGTGTCATAGAAAATATTGCGTGTGAACAAGCTTCGCGTATGCTTGCCATGAAAAATGCAACCGATAATGCATCGGACTTAATTAGCGACTTGGAAATGGCATATCATAAAGCACGACAAGCTTCTATTACACGTGAGTTAACAGAAATTGTAGCAGGTGCAGCAGTTGTTTAATGGCGCTTGTTATATGGATCAATAATCCGTAGGTTTAAGAGGTAACCCAAATGAAAGCTGGTGTAGGTAAAATTGCTGAAATTATTGGTGCTGTCGTGGACGTTGAATTTCCACGAGATGCTGTGCCGAATATATTTAATGCATTAAAAGTAGAAGAGAAGAATCTGGTATTAGAAGTCCAGCAACAATTAGGCGATGGTATTGTTCGTACGATTGCTATGGGTAGTACTGACGGTGTTAGACGTGGTCTCGCGGTGACAGATACGGGTAGTCCTATTTCTGTTCCTACAGGTCGACCTACTTTAGGACGGATTATGGATGTTTTAGGTAACCCAATTGATGAAGAGGGCCCTATTAAAGGTCAACTGTTACCCATTCATAGAGAGCCTCCTTCTTTTGCGGATCAAGCAGCGTCAGAAGAATTGCTTGAAACAGGTATTAAAGTCATTGATTTGGTTTGCCCTTTTGCGAAAGGCGGTAAAGTAGGTCTGTTCGGGGGTGCGGGTGTAGGTAAAACCGTTAATATGTTAGAACTTATCC
>CAYVRW010000165.1:0-1794 GCA_964453575.1 uncultured Coxiellaceae bacterium
TCAGCAATCACATGCCAACCATAGGCTTGAAAACGAAGCGGCGTATTATCGGTAAACCATCCCCTCACTTCACCATCAATAGAAATGCCATTATCATCATAAAAAACAATTAATTTACCTAACCCGAATGTCCCTGCTAACGAACACACTTCATGTGAAATTCCTTCCATCAAATCACCATCACCAACAAAACAATAAGTATAATGATCAATGATAGGAAAATTTGGACGATTAAATTGTGCTGAGAGATGTTTTTCAGCAATCGCCATCCCAACTGCATTAGCTAAACCCTGGCCTAATGGACCGGTTGTGGTTTCGATGCCTGGGGTATGACCATGCTCAGGATGGCCCGGTGTTTTGGAATCTAATTGACGAAACTGCTTAAGATCATCGATAGTTAAAGCATAGCCTGTTAAATGAAGCAAAGCGTATTGCAGCATGCAGCCGTGGCCGTTTGATAAAATAAAACGATCACGATTTAACCAGTGAGGATTTGCGGGATTATGTTGCAGATAGTCGTGCCACAACACTTCAGCCATGTCCGCCATGCCCATGGGCATGCCAGGATGGCCAGAGTTCGCTTTTTGTACTGCATCAATACTCAAAAAGCGTATGGCATCAGCCCTATCTCTACGCATCGGTGTTGGCATACAGATAATCCTCTCATAACGGGAAAATATGCCGGCATGTTACCTGAATTTGGAGAAACAATTAAGTGAAAAATGAATTCTTATTTACCTCAGAATCTGTCTCAGAAGGACATCCCGATAAAATGGCGGATCAAATCTCTGATGCCATTTTAGACGCCATTATTGCACAAGATATTCACGCCCATGTGGCCTGCGAAACCCTAGTCAAAACGGGCATGGTCTTTATTGGCGGCGAAATCACCACCAATGCCTGGGTTGATATTGAACACATCACACGCCGCGTGGTGCGTGATATTGGATATACTCAATCTGATATGGGATTTGATGCTTCTTCTTGCGCTGTCATCACAGCAATTGGCAAGCAATCGCCCGATATTGCCATCGGCGTAAATCAACAAAATGAAGCGCAAGGCGCAGGTGATCAGGGAATTATGTTTGGATATGCCTCAAATGAAACAGATGTTTTCATGCCCGCCCCCATCACGTATGCACATCGATTAATGCGTAAACAAGCTGAATTACGTAAATCTGGTCAATTACCTTGGTTAAGACCTGATGCCAAATCACAATTAACTTTTCATTATCAAAATAATAAACCCGTCGGTATCGCCAATGTTGTTTTATCCACACAACATCATCCTGATATTTCACATAAAATGTTAGTAGAAGCGGTGATAGAAGAAATTATTCGCCCTGTTTTGCCTTTTGAATGGCTAAAAAACACGACATATCACATTAACCCAACAGGACGATTCGTCATTGGCGGGCCGCAAGGTGATTGCGGTTTAACGGGACGTAAAATTATTGTTGATACGTATGGGGGCATGGCAAGACATGGCGGTGGTTGTTTTTCAGGAAAAGATCCTTCAAAAGTGGATCGATCTGGCGCTTATGCCGCGCGTTATGTTGCAAAAAATATTGTCGCAGCAGGACTCGCTGAACGTTGTGAAATTCAACTTTCTTATGCCATTGGTGTTGCTGAACCCACCGCGATTTATCTTGATACCTTTGGAACAGAAAAAATACCAACACCACAAATCATTCAATTAATAAAAAAACATTTTGAATTACGGCCATACCATATTATTAAAATGCTAAATCTTTTACGGCCTATTTATTTGCCTACAGCAAGTTATGGACATTT
>CAYVRW010000166.1:0-1597 GCA_964453575.1 uncultured Coxiellaceae bacterium
TAATCGGTGGATTGGTTATTGCGATGTATTTACCAATTTTTCAATTAGGAACTGCATTATAATGGATATCATTAATTTTATTAGCGCAAATCAAGACTTTTTTTTAGTGCTCGTTGCAGCCATATCGTTGCTCGTAGGCAGTTTTTTAAATGTCGTTATTTATCGCCTGCCGCGCATGATACAAAACGAATGGAACCAGGAATGTAGAGCGTACCTAGGCTTAAAATCTCATGCTACCGACATAGACCGCATTAACTTACATCTTCCCCTTTCCCATTGCACGCACTGCAAGAAAAATTTAAAACCCTGGCACAATATTCCTGTCATCAGCTATTTAGTATTGCGTGGCAAATGTGCGTATTGCAATGCCAAAATATCCATGCGTTATCCTTTTGTCGAACTTTTATGCTGTTTCGCTTCCGTTTATGTCGCCTGGCGCTTTGGTTTTACCTGGCAAACTTTAGGCGGTTTACTGTTTACATGGATAATTATTACACTTACATTCATCGATTTGGATTATCATTTATTACCTGATCATTTAACTTATGCATTATTATGGCTAGGATTGTTTCTTAGTATCTATACTGTTTTTTCCAACAGTCATGACGCCATCATTGGAGCCATCATAGGCTATGCCATTTTCTTTTTAACACAGTTTTTATTTAAGCTGGTGACTGGCAAAATTGGCATGGGACAAGGTGATTTTAAATATTTGGCAGCTCTTGGCGCTTTTCTTGGCTGGCAGCAATTACCTGTTATTATATTACTGGCTTCTGTCATCGGCATGGTTTTTGGAATAACACAAATGATTGTGAGACGTCAATATAAAAGCATACCTATGCCATTTGGGCCCTATCTTACTATTGCAGGTTGGATAAGTTTGATGTGGGGAAATGAAATTTTACAAATTTATATGAAGCAATTTATGGTGTCATAATGCTAATTATTGGATTAACTGGGGGAATTGGCAGCGGAAAATCAACTGTTGCAAAATTATTTGAAGAAAAAGGTATTACGGTTATCGATGCTGATCAACTCGCACGTGAGGTAACATTACCCCATACACCTGCATTGCAAAAAATAGTCGAAAAATTTGGCAATGATATGTTGATGCCAGATCATACCCTCAATAGGGCTGCGCTCAGAAAATTAATTTTTTCTGATGATCATAAGCGTGTTTGGTTAGAACAATTATTACATCCGCTTATCAGAAATGAACTTAGCAATAAAATTAAAAACGTCAAATTACCTTATTGTATAGTCATGATACCTTTACTGATTGAATCCGCCCCTAATCCTCTTATCAATCGAATTCTTGTGGTAGATGCAAAAAAAGAAGAACAATTAGAACGTGCTGCCGTTCGAGACAATCAAACGAATGGTGATATTTATAATATCTTAAATAAACAAGCGACACGCGCGCAGCGATTGAAAGCTGCGGATGATGTGATTTCTAATGTGGGTACATTGGATGACTTACGCGGCCAAGTGGACGCTTTACACAAATATTATGTCTCAATTGCCTCTTAACATAAAATTCACCGGATGTAGGGTGGGCAAAGAGCTTGCCCCGCACTTGTTGCGGGGAGTGCAGCGA
>CAYVRW010000167.1:0-1577 GCA_964453575.1 uncultured Coxiellaceae bacterium
CGCATCGTTTTTGCAAAATCTTTTTTTGTTAAATGCCCAATGGCATTAAAGATAGTTATCACTGCATCAAATTGACCAACTTTATGATTACGCATATCTCCATGTAAAAGTTTTACTGATTTTTTTGTTATTTTTGCTTTTTTCTTCGCAATACCCAACATACCACGGCTAATGTCAGATCCTACTACCTGAAATCCACGATCTAAAAGCCAAAATACCTGTGAACCTGTGCCACAAGTTAAATCGAGCACCGATTTTGCTTTGTGTTTTTTAAGTATTTTAGTGATCAGTGTATTTGTAGCGATAGCATTTGGACTATCATCTTGTGCCGCCTCAAAAACACATTCTTTATCGTACCAGACAGGTATATCACCATGAGTAATTTTAGACACGCTTGAATCTCTCCACAGAAAACCCCTAATTTTAACTTCAATTACCCATATTAACTAGCCATTGAATAATAAAATTAGTATGATTTTATGTTCATTTTCACGAATTAATCGCTATGACATTACTTTTTTTAAAAGGCCTCATGATAGGCTTAGCCATTGCCGCCCCAGTTGGCCCTATAGGCATACTATGCATTCAACGGTCATTACACGATGGTTTTAAAATAGGTTTTATGACCGGCATGGGAGCGGCCCTTGCTGATGGAACCTATGGATTAATTGCGGGTTTTGGTTTAACTGCCATATCCACCCTGTTAATTGCACATCAATTTTGGATACGTTTAATCGGTGGTTTATTTTTGCTCTATCTGGGCGCAAAACTATTTTTCACGCGACCTAAAGATCGTTCTGCGGGAGGCTTTGATAAATCTTCCTGGCATGCGCTCGCTACGACTTACTTACTTACCCTCACTAACCCCGCAACTATCTTGTCTTTCATTGCTGTATTCGCAGGTTTGGGATTAGGAACAACGAATCCAAGCATGAGTGATGCGGTGATTTTAGTGCTAGGTATTACCCTTGGTTCGGCTATATGGTGGCTTGTACTAAGCTTTGGCGTAGTTTATATGTTGCATCATCGACTCAGTCCTACCCTAATGCAATGGATAAATCGGGCTTCTGGTATTATTATTTTAACTTTTGGTGTTTTTGCATTATCTTTTAAATAGGTTAATCATATGAAAAACGTACTTTATCATAAGGAAAAATTACTAAATCTACTGGGAAATGTTGAAGGAACACATGTTTTAGAATATGGTTGTGGAAATGGTGATTTTATTGAACTCTTACTTAATAAAACGAGAACTAAAATATGAAAATAAAACTTCCATTTTTCACCTTACTATTATTAATTTCATTTGCCTCAGCCAATGCTGTCCTATTCACACCAGCATTACCTAACATTGCCCATTTCTTCGATATAGGCGAAGATACGGCACAGCAAACTATAACCTGGTTTTTGGTAGGTTATGCATTAGGACAACTTATCTATGGTCCGATTGCAAATAGGTTTGGCAGAAAACCAGCAATTTATGCGGGCATTGGCCTACAAATTGTAAGTAGCTTGCTATGTGTGTTAGCAGGCGTCATTCATGAATACTGGTTACTAGTGATAGCACGGTTTATGTT